>NZ_SOPU01000018.1:209889-210097 GCF_004402115.1 Pseudomonas sp. F01002
TGCTCTCCCTTGTGGGAGCGGGCTTGCTCGCGAAGGCGGTTTATCATTCAACATTAATGTCGTCTGACCCACCGCCTTCGCGAGCAAGCCCGCTCCCACATTGGGACGTGCAAGCCTCCGGCTTACGTGCTTCCAAGGATATGACCATGTCCCAAGAACGTCGCTACAGCTTCGAGTTCTTCCCTACGAAGACCGATGCTGGGCATGA
>NZ_SOPU01000018.1:210110-332678 GCF_004402115.1 Pseudomonas sp. F01002
AAAACTGATCGCTACTGCCCGTCATCTGGCGACCTACAATCCTGACTTCTTCTCCTGCACCTACGGCGCTGGTGGTTCGACCCGTGATCGCACCCTCAACACCGTGTTGCAGCTCGAAAGCGAAGTCAAAGTCCCTGCCGCACCGCATTTGTCCTGCGTTGGCGACAGCAAGGACGACTTGCGCGGCCTGCTGACCCAATACAAGGCAGCCGGTATCACCCGTATCGTCGCCCTGCGCGGTGACCTGCCTTCCGGCATGGGCATGGCCAGTGGTGAAATGCGCCACGCCAATGACCTGGTTGAATTCATTCGTGAAGAAACCGGCGATCATTTCCACATCGAAGTCGCCGCCTACCCGGAAATGCACCCGCAAGCGCGCAATTTCGAAGACGATCTGACCAACTTCGTGCGCAAGGCCAACGCTGGCGCCAACAGTGCGATCACCCAGTACTTCTTCAACGCCGACAGCTACTTCTACTTCGTCGAGCGTGTACGGGCGATGGGCGTGAATATCCCTATCGTTCCGGGGATCATGCCGATCACCAACTACAGCAAGCTGGCGCGCTTCTCCGATGCCTGCGGTGCGGAAATCCCGCGCTGGATCCGCAAGCAGCTGGAAGCCTACGGCGACGACACCTCAAGCATTCAGCGTTTCGGTGAACAGGTTATTACTGAAATGTGTGAACGTTTGTTGCAGGGCGGAGCACCGGGTTTGCATTTCTATACCCTGAACCAGGCCGAAGCGAGCCTGGCCGTGTGGAACAATCTGAAGCTACCGCGCTGATAGACTCCACGCCTCATCCCAAGGCCCTCTTCTGAGGGTCTTTTATATTCAAAAGACCCATGGAATGTTGTTCTCAATGATGACTGAGTCCTCGTCACCACGCCCTCAACTGGTTTATCTGGTTTTCGGCTCCCAGACGTACCACCAGGAAGCCGTGTTCAGCATCGCCAGTGCCTTGGCCTGGCTGCGTGAAACGCCCCACTCAGAGCTCGACATCCAGGTTTTCAGTGACAACCCGCAGCCCTACGAGCACCTGCCGGTACGAGTGCGCCCCCTCGACGAGCCTACCCGTCGCCGCTGGAACGAACCCCATGGCTATCACTTTCGAGCCAAGCATGTGGCGTTGCGCAAGGTGCTTGAGGAGTCGGAAGTCGCATTGCTGATCGACACTGACACGTTCTTCCATTGTTCACCCGTCGAACTGTTCAATCGCGTGCAACCCGGCACTCTGCTGTGCAACGACTACTACACCCAATACGGCACCAATAAGGAGAACGTGCTCTACAGTGCGCTGTCGAATACGCTTTTGAACAAAGGCCTGGCTGACGATCAGATGATGCTGCTCAATTCCGGCGTGATCGGGTTGCACCAGCAGGACGCGCAGGTGCTCGATCACTCCATTGCCTTGATCGACGAATTGTTTCCCATGGCACAGGGGGCTTATACCCTTGAGGAGTTCTGCCTGTCGGTCGCGGCCTATCGCACGATGCAGATCAATAAGTGTCCGGACCTGATCCATCACTACTGGAGCCGCAAGCAGTTGTTCAGGGCCAAGGTTAAAGCCTGGGTCGTCAAACACGCCAAGAACCCGACCAGTCAGGCAGCATTGGACGATACTCGCCGCGTGTCAGCTCACCTGCCACGACCGCCACGGGCCCAGCGAATGCTCTACAAACTCATCACCCTGGCACTGCCCAAACATCTGCGTCAGTTCATCCGCGAGATCCTCTATGGCTGCTATGAACACCACAATGAGTTCGACAAGGCCTGTGGGCCGGTGTGGTGGGACAAGGCGCTGCAAAACCAGGAAGAGCGCCTCGGCAAGCCGGTCACTCAGCACTTGCTCGAACGCTGGTTCGACAGGGCATTGGTACGACTGATCCTGGGCGGTCGACGCAAAGCTATCCACGACCACTTGCTCAATTCGCCCGATAAATAGAGGCCTGCGCGCAATCTATCTCAAGGACAACGCTAAACATGCTCGCCAGAGCTTCTCATTAGGCCCTGAGAGTACTAACCTCAGGCCATGCCCGTTATTGCCCAGTTGCTGACAATTCTGCTTTGTACTTGCCTGAGCTTCGCCGCTCGGGGCGAGAAGCTGCGCATTGTCACCGAACCCTGGGCGCCGTACGTGTATGAGGAAAACGGCAAGTCCCTGGGACTGGACTACGAAACCACCGCCATCGTCTTCAAACGCCTGGGCATCGAAGTGGAATGGCAGTTCCTGCCGTGGAAACGCTGCCTGTCGATGCTCGAAACGGGCCAGGCAGACGGCGCGCTGGACATCTTCCACAGCGATGAGCGCGACGCCACCCTGCTCTACCCCGGCGAGCCGCTCTCGGAAGTGGAGTTCGTAATGTTCTACGCCAATGAGCGGCCCCTCCCTTTTCGCACCCTGGCCGACCTGAAAGGGCTGACCATCGGCACTTCCCCGGGCTATCTGTACAGCCAGGACTTCAGCGAATCGACCCTGTTCACTCGCGAACCGGCGCCGACCCATGAAGCCAACTTCGGCAAACTGGTGCGCGGGCGGATCGACCTACTGATCACTGATCGCAGGGTCGGTCAGCACTTGCTCGATGAATTGGGCATCCGCGACAAGATTACCGAGAACCCGACCGTCATCAGCCACCAGAGCCAGTTCCTGGCAGTACGCCGCAACGCCGGCATGGACTTGTTGGTGCAGCGCTTCGGCGCCGAACTCAGACGCTTCAAGCGCGAGCCCGCGTACGCTGAACTGAGCGCCCGTTATGGCGCCGACCCGGCGGCCGAGGTAAAAACCACCAGAGCCACCGCCGCCAACGGAAAAACCGTTGAGCAGCAGGAAAGCGGCGCGCAGTGATTGCTCTGTTATACTCCGGCCTTCCCGCCAGGCTCACGCCCGGACGCTCGGACTTGTTCAAGGCATCTCGACCCCGCTACAGCGCAGCTTTTCAGCCCGCGCGAGCACTCCAGATGAGCCTTCTTGGCCCAGCAGGACCGGACGGGATTGCGTTCCTCTTAAACGCCATTCGCGCCAGGCAAGACTCCCATTGGGCCAAGCCCTAACTAAAACAGGATTACTCATGTCCTTTGCTTCCCTCGGTCTCTCCGAGGCTTTAGTCCGCGCCATCGAGGCAGCGGGCTATACCGAGCCTACTCCGGTGCAACAGCGGGCCATTCCCGCCGTGTTGCAAGGTCGCGACCTGATGGTCGCGGCTCAGACAGGTACTGGTAAAACCGGCGGCTTCGCCCTTCCGATTCTGGAGCGGTTGTTCCCCAACGGTCACCCGGACAAATCCCAGCGTCACGGCCCGCGCCAACCGCGCGTACTGGTCCTGACCCCAACCCGCGAACTCGCGGCTCAAGTACACGAGAGCTTCAAGGTCTATGCCCGTGACCTGAAGTTCGTCAGCGCCTGCATCTTCGGCGGCGTCGGCATGAACCCGCAGGTTCAGGCCATGTCCCGCGGTGTTGACGTGCTGGTGGCCTGCCCTGGCCGCCTGCTCGACCTCGCCGGCCAAGGCAGCGTCGATTTGTCCCACGTGGAAATCCTCGTGCTGGACGAAGCCGACCGCATGCTCGACATGGGCTTCGTCCATGACGTGAAAAAGGTCCTGGCTCGTCTGCCGAGCAAACGTCAAAACCTGCTGTTCTCGGCGACTTTCTCCAAAGACATCACCGACCTCGCCGGCAAGCTGCTGCACAACCCGGAACGCATCGAAGTCACGCCGCCGAACACCACGGTCGAGCGTATCGAACAGCGCGTATTCCGCCTGGCTGCCAGCCACAAGCGCTCGTTGCTGGCGCACCTGATCACCGCTGGCGCCTGGGAACAGGTGCTGGTGTTCACCCGCACCAAGCACGGCGCCAACCGTCTGGCCGAGTACCTGGACAAACACGGCCTCAGCGCCGTTGCGATCCACGGTAACAAGAGCCAGAACGCTCGCACCAAAGCCTTGGCCGACTTCAAGGCCGGCGAAGTGCGCATCCTGGTCGCCACCGACATCGCCGCTCGCGGCCTGGACATCGATCAGTTGCCACACGTGGTCAACTTCGAATTGCCAAACGTCGACGAAGACTACGTTCACCGTATCGGCCGTACTGGCCGTGCCGGTCGTTCGGGCGAGGCGATCTCGCTGGTTGCCCCGGACGAAGAGAAGTTGCTGAAAAGCATCGAGCGCATGACCAAGCAGAAGATTGCCGACGGCAACCTGATGGGCTTCGACTCCAGCGCTGTAGAAGCCGAGAAGCCTGAAGTCCGCGAGCGTCCGGATGTGCGTAACCCGCGCAACCCACGTGGCCCGCGCGGCGACGGTCCGAACGGCACTGGTGGTGGCGGCGGTCGTAAAGACAAGGGCAAGGACAAGGGCGGCAAGGAAAAACCTGCAGCCACTGGCCGTGGCGATCGCCCGGCGCGTGAACACAAGCCACGCGAAGGCACTCCGGCTCGCGAGCAACAACGTCCAGCACCACGCGCTGCTGCCGCAGACCGTGCTCCGGACGAGTTCCTGGACGACGATATCGATAACTTCGGTAACCGCGTCGATTACGTTCCTCAAGCCAAACCGGCTCAGGGCCGTGGCCGCCGTCCGAGTGCTCCGGCACAAGGCACGACAGCTGGTGCAGGTGCTCCGCGCACCGGCGGCGGCAAGCCTCAGGGTCGTCAAAGCGGCCCTCGCAGCAGCGATGGCGCCACCACCGGCACTCCGCCGGCCAAGCGCAGCGGCCCACGCAACGGTGCTCCACGTGACGGCCAGGCCCGTCGCGAAGAGTCCCGCAACCGCCGCCCTGCCCGCACCGACGACCAGCCGCGTTCGGAGCCAGCCGTGCAAAACCCGCGCGGCCCGGCACCGAAGATCATTCACAAGGAGTCGAAAACCGATCGTTTCCCGACTCCTGAGCAACTTGATCAACTGCCAGGCCGTCCGCGCGGCGAGAAACCAGCGTTGCTGACCCGCAATCGCTGAGTTATCACTGCAATAAAAAATGCCCATGATCGCGAGATCAGGGGCATTTTTGTTTTCTGCGTAGCGGCCCTGAAGTCAGGCGCAAATACCGGATTCACCAAAGAACAAATGTGGGAGCGGGCTTGCTCGCGAAAGCGGTTGAACATTCAACATTGATGGCGACTGACCCACCGCTTTCGCGAGCAAGCCCGCTCCCACACTTGATCTCATCGCCTGTGCGTATTGCGCCAGGTAATAAAAAACGCCCCCGATCGCAAGATCGGGGGCGTTTTTGTTTTAGCGGCGAAAGTTATTTCGCTTTGACACCTTCAAACGTCACGTACAACTCGACCGCGTCGGACTGTGGGCCCAGGTCTTTCTGCTTGCCGAAATCGGAACGCTTGATGCTGGTAGTGCCTTCGAAGCCGGCACGGTAGCCGCCCCATGGGTCCTTGCCTTCACCCAGGAAAGTGGCCTTGACCACGACTGGCTTGGTCACGCCCAGCAGGGTCAGGTCACCGGTCACGTCCGCAGTGTCTTTACCCGCGGCGTTTTTGCCGGTGGATTTGACGCTGGTGGAAACGAACGTGGCTTTGGCGAACTTGCTCACATTCAGGAAATCACCGCTGGCGATGTGCTTATCGCGCTCGGCATGGTTGGTGAACACGCTGGCGGTGTTCACGTTGAACTCGATCTTGCTGTCTTCTGGCTTGGCAGCGTCGAAGCTGAACTTGCCATCGATATCCTTGAAGGTACCGGTGATGAAGCTATAGCCCAGGTGGCTGATCTTGAAGTCAACGAAGGCGTGCTGGCCTTCTTTGTCGACGACGTAGTCGGCCGCCATCACGTTGGCGGACAGCAGAGCAGAACCGATTGCCAGAGCGGCGAGAGTCTTTTTCAACATGCTTTCTATTCCTTTGGAGTCGAGGTTGAACGTCAAGCTTTGCGCCCCAGCATTCGAGTGAGGGTCGCATCACGATCGATAAAGTGGTGTTTCAGTGCTGCCAACGCATGGAGGCCGGAAAAAATTACCAGCATCCACGCCAGATACAGATGAATCACACCGGCGGTGTCTGCCTGGTCCGGTAGTCCGGACACCAGTGCAGGAACTTCAAACAGGCCAAACACCGGAATCCCGACACCTTCTGCGGTGGAAATCAGGTAACCGGCAATCATCACAGCAAACAGACTGAGATACAGGAACGAGTGCCCGAACTTGGCGCCAATGCGCGTCATGCGGTTATAGCTTTCCAGTACTGGCGGCGGCGGACTGATGAAACGCCACAGCACCCGTAGAACCATGACAGCTAACAACACCAGGCCAATGCTCTTGTGCAAGTCGGGCGCGTCTTTGCGCCAGGTACTGTAGTAGTCGAGACCGACCATCCACAAGCCCAACGCAAACAGACCGAAGACCGCCAGCGCCACGCCCCAGTGCATAAAGATGCTGACCCAACCGTAGCGCGAAGAAGAATTACGTAGCTGCATTGCCCAAATCCTGTGAGAACTGCGAACAAGACTATCGAGTTATCTATCGAGTTAAAGCGGAAAATTTCGCTTTGAAATATCGAGAAATACGATCAAGAGTCTGAAATAGGTGAGTTAAGGAAAGATTAAAGACCAATGTGTAAGAAAAAATGAAGTCCAACTAAGGAACACCTGCGCCCCAAGATTTATTCGATTCTTGATATTGGTTTTCTTCAGGACATAAAAAAACGCGGCATTTCTGCCGCGTTTTTTAGTCCCAAAGCTTACTGCGCTTTGGTATCCGTCGCCGGAGTCGCAGCGGGCTTGGCCGCTGGTTTCTTAGCCGATTCAGCTTTCTTCGCCGGCGCTTTTGCCGGAGCCTTTTTGGCCTCGGTTTTGGCAGCAGGCTTTTTGGCCGGGGCTTTTTTGGCCGGTTCAGCTTTCACCGGTGCCGCTGGTTTCGGCGCTTCGACCGGTGCTGGCGCTGGGGCCGGCTCAGGTGTTGGAGCCGGTGCCGGAGCAACCGGAGCCACTGGCTCTGGCGCCTTGACCGGTGCCGGTTTGTCGTCAGAACCAATGAACAGGTTGGTGAAGAAGTTGCCTTTCTTCGCTGCCACCGCGCCGGCCGCCGCAACGGTCGCTGCCGGAACAACTTTCGCCGGTTCAAACGACTTGCCGGCCGCCAGGTCTTCTACCTGACTGGCTGCCCGCTGACCGGTGCGCAATGCACCTTCCAGCGTGCCCGGGTACAAGGTGTCAGTGTGTTCGCCAGCAAAGGCTACACGCTGAATCGGACGCTCCCACAGACGCCAGTACTTGCTGATCTGGCCAGGACCGAACGCCAGGTAAGCGCCGCCCATCGATGGGTCGGTGCTGTAGCGGCGGATTTCGTAACCGGTGAACGAACCGCGCGCCTGTGGATAAAAGGCGTGCAGACGGATCAACACCTGATCGACCATCTGCTTGTCGCCGAAAGCCTGCATCACGCGCGCGTTGTCGCCGGACAGGTTGATCACCACGTTGGCGCCGCCCTTCAGCGCCGGCTCAACCCACAACATGCCCAGACCGGCGTTGCTGTAGATCTCGCCGGTCATCCGCGCCTTGCTTTCCCACACTGGCGTCTTGAATTTCAGCATGATCTGGTCGCGCCAACCGTAGTTGGTGCCCTTGATCGCGCCCATGTGCTGGGCATCCAGCGACGGAGTCATCTGGATCTTGTTCAGGGCGCGCAATGGCACGGCCACGACGACGTAGTCAGCCTGATAGCCAACGCTGCCGACTTTGACGGTTACGCCGTCCTTTTCCTGGGTGATGGCCGAGACCGGGGAGCTGGTCTTGATGGTTTTCAGTTGTTTGACGAAGGCCTGTGCCAGCACCGGGCTGCCACCGAGCAGACGCGAAGCACGCAGGTCACGGTCGGCAACGCCACGGTAAACGCGGCTTTGCTGTGCGAAGTACAACAGCGACAGGCGCGATGGTTCGTCATAACGGGTACGAATCTGCTGATTCACCAACTGACGAGCCGTGGCCGGCAGATTCAGACGGTCGAGCCAGTTGGCCACGTTGATCTGGTCCAGCGCGAACAGCGTGCTGTTGGCCGCCGGGTTCTGCGGGTCTTCGATCGAGCGCGCCAGAACGTCAAGGGTCTTTTCGTAGCGCTTGAGCGCGTCGCTGGTGGCCGGCTGCTTGGTGGCCAGATCGGCGGCGGTGAAATACTCACCGTCAATCAGATAGCCCGGGGTCCGCACGAACTCTGGGGCCGGCGTGGTGCTCAGCTTGAAGGTCGATACGTACTTGTTCAGGACCGGTTGGGTCTTGTCGTTGCCGATCCACTCACTGGTGGCCATGCCGGAGCGACCGCCCATGCTCGGTTTGGCTTCCAGCAGGGTCACCTGCCAGCCCTTGTTTTGCAGTTCGTAAGCCGCGGTGAGGCCAGACAGCCCTCCGCCGATCACGATCGCCGTTTTATCCTTGGCCAGCGCAGACACGCTGAACAGCCCCAACATCACCAGCGCACAGGCGCGCAGCCAACCAGCAGACATTCAGCGAACTCCGGAAATACACGTAGGAAATAGCGGTTTTGCGAGTCAGACGACTCAAAGAACCGCGAAGAATACGTCAGCCATCAAAAGGCCGCCAGCGACGTCTATCCACCTATACAAAGTAGCTCAATCCACACAATGGGTTGTCCCCACGTCACGCATTGCATAGGCTTGCGCGATTGTTTGCCCGCGCACGTCGCGAGCCGCCTCGAGGAGACTGAAAATGGGCCTGAATAATCAGTGGATGCAACGCGATCTCGCGGTGTTGTGGCATCCTTGCACCCAGATGAAAGACCACGAACAGCTGCCGCTGATCCCGATCAAACGCGGTGAAGGCGTTTGGCTGGAAGACTTCGAAGGCAAACGTTACCTCGACGCCGTCAGCTCCTGGTGGGTCAACGTGTTTGGTCACGCCAACCCGCGGATCAACCAGCGCATCAAGGACCAGGTCGATCAGCTGGAACACGTGATCCTCGCTGGTTTCAGTCATCAGCCGGTCATCGAGTTGTCCGAGCGCCTGGTGAAGATGACGCCGGAAGGCCTGACCCGATGCTTCTACGCCGATAACGGTTCGTCCTGCATCGAAGTCGCGCTGAAAATGAGCTTTCACTATTGGCTCAACCGCGGCCAGCCAAACAAAAAGCGCTTCGTCACCCTGACCAACAGCTACCACGGCGAGACCATGGCGGCGATGTCGGTGGGCGACGTGCCGCTGTTCACCGAAACCTACAAGGCCCTGCTGCTGGACACCATCAAGGTGCCGAGCCCCGATTGCTACCTGCGCCCGGAAGGCATGAGCTGGGAAGAACATTCGCGCAACATGTTCGCCGCCATGGAACAGACCCTGGCCGAGAACCACGACACCGTCGCTGCAGTCATCGTCGAGCCGCTGATCCAGGGCGCCGGCGGCATGCGCATGTACCACCCGGTTTATCTGAAACTGCTGCGCGAAGCCTGCGACCGCTATGGCGTGCACCTGATCCACGACGAAATCGCCGTCGGCTTCGGCCGCACCGGGACGATGTTCGCCTGCGAACAGGCCGGCATCCGCCCGGACTTCCTGTGCCTGTCCAAGGCCCTGACCGGCGGTTACCTGCCGTTGGCGGCCTGCGTGACCACCGAAGATGTCTACAGCGCTTTCTACGACGACTACCCGACCCTGCGCGCCTTCCTGCATTCCCACAGCTACACCGGCAATCCGCTGGCGTGCGCGGCGGCATTGGCGACGTTGGATATCTTCGAAGAAGACAACGTCATCGAGAACAACAAGGCCCTGTCTCAGCGCATGGCCAGCGCCACTGCGCACCTGGCCGATCACCCGAACGTTTCGGAAGTGCGTCAGACCGGCATGGTACTGGCCATCGAGATGGTCAAGGACAAGGCCACCAAGGAAGCTTATCCGTGGCAGGAACGTCGCGGCTTGAAAGTGTTCCAGCATGCGCTGGAGCGTGGTGCTTTACTTCGTCCGTTGGGCAGCGTGGTGTACTTTCTGCCGCCGTATGTGATTACACCGGAGCAGATCGACTTTCTGGCTGAAGTGGCCAGCGAAGGCATCGACATCGCGACTCGCGATAGCGTCAGTGTTTCGGTGCCGAAAGACTTCCACCCGGGCTTCCGAGATCCGGGCTGATTGATTTCACCGAAGCTCCCACAGTTGACCGCGTACACCTGTGGGAGCGAGCTTGCTCGCGATAGGGCCGCCAAAACCTGCACACATTTTACAGAGACCCCCGATGAGACTGTCCCGTTTCTTTATCGACGCCCCCTTGAGCACCGGCGAACACGAGTTGCCCGAGGCCCAGGCCCATTACATCAGCCGCGTGTTGCGCATGGCCGAGGGTGATGCGCTGCAACTGTTCGACGGTTCGGGCCATGAGTTTCGCGCCACGCTGGTGGAGGTCGGCAAGAAGCGCGTCGTCGTGCAGATCGATGAAAGCTTCGCCGGGCAGGTCGAGTCGCCCTTGCAGATCCATCTCGGCCAGGGCTTGTCCCGTGGCGAGCGGATGGATTGGGCGATTCAGAAAGCCACCGAGTTGGGCGTCACTGAAATCACCCCGATTTTTAGCGACCGCTGTGAAGTTCGGCTGAAGGATGAGCGCGCCGACAAACGCCTGATGCACTGGCGCCAGGTTGCGATCAGCGCGTGCGAGCAATGCGGACGCTCACGGGTGCCGGTGATTCATCCGCCGCTGCTGTTGGCGGATTGGTTGAAGCAGACGGAGGCCGAATTGAAACTGGTACTGCATCCGGTGGCCGAACCATTGGTGAGCCATGCGAAACCGGCGACGCTGGCGTTTTTGATCGGCCCGGAAGGCGGGTTGTCCGACGCTGAAGTCGAGCAGGCCAAGGCTGGCGATTTTCACGCCGCCCGCCTCGGCCCTCGCGTGTTGCGCACCGAAACCGCGCCGGTGGTAGCGTTGGCGGTTGCCCAACAGCTTTGGGGCGACTTCTAGGACCTCTTCGCGAGCAAGCCCGCTCCCACACTTGATCTGTGTCGTTCAGAGATCAAATGTGGGAGCGGGCTTGCTCGCGAAGGCCCGCGACGCGGTCTACAAGACATAAAACAGAATCTGATCGTTCAGAAACTATTGCACCGGGTCACTCACCGGTTTGGCGATGATTGCTTTCAGTTCGCTGGTCATCGGAAATTCCAGGTTCAGGCCTTTGGGCGGAATCGGCTGCTGGAACCAGCGCTGGTAGATGCCGTTGATCTCTCCCGAGCTGTACAGATCGGCGAGTGTCGAGTTCACCAACTCAAGAAACTGCGGATCATCCTTGCGCACCATACAGCTGTAGATTTCCCGCGACTGCTCCTCACCCACCACCACCCAGTTATGCGGATCGCGGGCCTTGGCGCGTTCGCCGTAAAGCAGCGCGTCATCCATATAGAACGCCGCCGCCCGACCTGACTGCAACATCTGGAAGGCTTCGCCGTGGTCCTTGGCGCTGATCACGAACATATCGATCTTGTTATCGACGTTGTAGCTCTTCAGAAACCGCTCGTTGGTGGTGCCCGCGGTGGTCACGACGTTCTTGCCACGCAAGTCGGCGAAACTCTTGATGCCGCTGTCCTTCGCCGTGAGCAACTGACCCTTCACGTAGATGAACCCGTAGGAAAACGCCACTTGCTGCATACGCTCGGCCGTCACGCCGGTGGAGCCGCACTCAAGGTCGACCGTGCCGTTCTGCACCAGCGGAATGCGCGTTTGTGAGGTCACCAGGTTGTACTTCACCTGCAGATCCGGCAGCTCAAGCTTTTGCTTGATGCGCTCGACAATCTTGCTCGCCAGGTCCACCGAATAGCCCATCGGCTGCCCCGTGTGATCACCCACGTAAGAGAACGGCACCGACGCGTCGCGATAACCCAGCGTGATGCTCTTGGCATTGGCGACCTTGTTCAGCGTGCCGGTCAGCGGCGCTTCGTTGGCCTGGACCTGACTGGCGAGCAGCAGGCCGAGGGTGCAGCCGATCAACGTGATTTTTTGCATTGTTATTCTCCGTTGTGGGTAAGGCGATTAGCGGCGGGCGGCGATCACGGTGATTTCCACCAGCACCTCTGGCCGGGCCAGTAGCGCCTGCACAGTGGTGCGGGTCGGTGCGTTGCCCGGTGACAGCCACTGCGACCAGACCTCGTTCATGGCGGCAAAGTCGCGGCCAATGTCGTTCAGGTAAATGGTCGCGTTGAGCAGATGATCCTTGTCGCTGCCAGCCTCGGCCAGCAACGCATCGATTTTCGCCAGCACTTCGGCGGTTTGGCCGGTGACGTCGGTGCTGTCACCCGGAACCTGTCCCGAGAGAAACACCAGATCGCCAAAGGTCACCGCGCCAGAGAGGCGGCTGTTGCTGTTGATTCGGTTGATGTTCATCGGTTTTTCCTTTTCAAGTCAGGCGACGCGGGGGGCGAGGCCCTGCATTTCGATTGAAGGTGTGCGCCGGGCGATCAACTCGCTGAGCAACCGGGCGCTGCCACAGGCCAGGGTAAAACCCAGGGCGCCATGGCCGAGGTTGAGCCACAGGTTGCGATACACCGTGGCCCCGATCAACGGCACGCCGCTGGGGGTGGCCGGGCGCATGCCGGCCCATTCGATGGCGGCGGCGTAATCCCCAGCATTCGGCAAGGTTTCCTGTGCCTGGCGCTTGATCAGCGCCAGACGTTTGGGGTCGAGTGCCGGGTCGAAACCGACAATATCGACCATCGCCGCCACGCGCAGTTGTTCACCGATGCGGGCGTAAACGATCTTGCGGTTGTAATCGGTGATGCTCAGCTCCGGCGCGCGATGTTCGGCGCGGATGGGCAAGGTCAGGCTGTAGCCCTTGAGCGGATACAGCGGCAGGTTCATGCCCGGCAATGCCAGCGCCGGACTGCGATGTCCGGCGGCAATCACCAGTTGTTCGACCGGCAGCACCTGCGAACCCATTTCTACGGCCTGCACCGCACCGTCCGCGTGGCGAATGCCGGTGACCTTGCGACCGAGCAAAAACTCGCAACGCCCCGACGCCTGGAGTCGAGCCAACAGTTGCTGACAGAAAGCATGGCAGTCGGCGACCTCCTCGTCGGGGGTATAAATCGCGCCCACAAACGGCGCCTCGGCGAGTGCAGGCTCCAGTTGGGCGCATTCGGCCCGCGACAGCACATGCTGCTGTTGCGGATCGGCCAGGCCATGGCGCGCATGTTCAAAACTCGCGGCTTCACGAAACGTCACCAGTTTGCCGTTGCGCCGCCAGTCGAAACCGTCGAGACGGTCTTCTTCGCGCCAGCCTTGCAGCGTGGCCTGGCTCAGCAGCGCCAGACGCAGCAGGTGCGCGCCGTTGCGCTGATTCACCGAACGACGGCAAGCCGCCAGGAAGGACGCCATCCAGCGCCACTGCGCCGGGTCCAGGCGCGGGCGCAGCTTCAACGGCGAGTCACCGCGCAGCATCCAGCCAAGCGCCTGCAACGGTACGCCGGCATCGGCCAGCGGTGCGACGTAGCGGTAGGACAACTGGCCGCCGTTGGCGAAACTGGTCTCGCTGCCCAGCGAGTCCCGGGCCTCGATCAGCGTCACGTCGATGCCGTCGCGAACCAGTGCGTAAGCCGTCGTCAGCCCGATGACGCCGCCACCGATAATGCAAACCCGCTGAGCCATGTCTGTCCTTAACCGTTGTTGGAACAGGCTTCAGGTTAGGACCAGGTGACAGCCGTTGAACAATGCATAAAGATGCCTGACCCATAAACAAAGGTTATGGACTTGCCATGCGACTGCGACACATCGAGATTTTCCAGGCCATTCGCCAGACCGGTTCGGTCAGTGGCGCCGCGCAGTTGCTGCACGTGTCGCAGCCGGCGGTAAGCAAAGTGCTGCAACACGCCGAACAGCAACTGGGCTTTCCGTTGTTCCTGCGGGTGCGCGGCAAATTGCAGGCAACGCCCGAAGCGCTGGAACTTGAGCGCGAAGTCGACAAGGTCACCGAAAGCCTGCAAGGCGTGCGACGTCTGGCCCAGAGCCTGCGGCGCGAGCCGGGGCACAGCGTACGGATCGGCGCGATCCCGGCGCTGGCCCTGTCGCTGCTGCCGCCGGCCATCAACGAGTGGACGCAACGCTACCCGGACATCGTCTGCGAACTGTCCAGCGCCCACAGCCGTGAGCTGATGCAGAATTTGTTGATGCGCGAAGTGGATGTCGCGCTGACCTTGCAGCCGCCGGATCATCCGGGCCTGAAGGCGCAAGCCCTGGCCTGCGGGGTTTTGGTGGCACTGGCGCCGTTGGGTTATTGGGCCGACGACGCCTTGAGCCAACCGTTGCCGTTGAGCGAATTGGCCGGAGCGCCGCTGATCGGCCTGTCCAGCGCCGACCCGCTGGCGGCCAGACTCGACAGCTACCTTGAGGCGGTCGATCCGCCGCCACGGGTTCGCATCGCCGTGCAGACCTACTCGCTGGCGCGGGCGATGGTTGAGTCAGGTGCCGGATTGGCGGTGATCGATCCGTTTACCGCACTCGGTGCGTCCCCCGCCGCCACGGCGATTCGACCTCTGGCGCCAGCCTTACCGATTACCCTGTACGCGGTGACCCGCGCCGACGAACCGCCACCCCATACCTTGAGCGACCTGTTGCAGGTGTTCAGCCGACGGGCGCAAGCGCAACTGGATCGCCTGTGTCCCTGTGGGAGCGAGCTTGCTCGCGAATGCGGTGGATCAGTCAGCGATGATGTCGGCTGACCTGACGCTTTCGCGAGCAAGCCCGCTCCCACAGGTTTTTCAAATAGCTGCAGTGCGATCTACAAGACATAAAACAGAATCGCCACGAAGTGCAGCAAACTCCCGGCAATCACGAACAGGTGCCAGATCCCGTGGGCATGGCGTAAACGACTATCCAGCGCAAAAAAGATAATGCCCACGGTGTACAGCACGCCGCCCGACGCCAGCCAGGCGAAACCTGTACTGCCCAACGCCGCCAATAACGGCTTGACCGCCACCAGCACGATCCAGCCCATCACCGCGTAGATCACGATCGACAGAATCCGCGCCTCCGAACGCGGCTTGATCTCTTGCAGGATGCCGATCAGCGCCAATCCCCAGACAATCCCGAACAGCGTCCAGCCCCACGGCCCGCGCAATGTCACCAGACAAAAAGGCGTGTAGCTGCCGGCAATCAGCAGATAGATCGAAAAGTGATCGACCTTCTGCATGATCGCTTTCTTGCGCCCACGCACGCTGTGATAAACGGTCGACGCGCTGTAAAGCACCAGCAAGGTAAACCCGTAAATCGCCACGCTGACGATCTTCCACGGACTTCCGTCCATGCCGGCAATCACCAGCATCCACACCACCCCGACAACCGCTGCCACCGCCCCGACCAGATGCGTCCAGGCGTTCAATCTTTCCCCGTGATACATGTGTTGCTCACCTCAAAATTCACTGCAACATCGCGCAAACTGTAGGAGCTGTCGAGTGAAACGAGGCTGCGATCTTTTGATCTTGAAAAATCGCAGCCTCGTTTCACTCGACAGCTGCTACAAAAGATCGCATACGTGCACAATCGAGCCATTCGAATAAGAGTCTGCATCATGCTGATCGATGAAGAGTTGACCCTGAAAAAACTCGAGGTGTTCCTGGCCTTCATGCGCACCGGCAATCTGGCCCGGGCTGCCGCCGAATTGCAGACCAGCAACGTCAGCGTGCACCGGGCGATCCATTCCCTGGAGAGCGCCCTGCGCTGTCCGCTGTTCAAGCACGAAGGCCGCAATCTCACGCCGCTGGAAAGCGCTTATGTGCTGGAAGAACGGGCGCAGAAGCTGATTCAGGACGTGGTCGAAACCGTGCGCCTGACCCGCGAAGCCGCCGGGTTCTCCGCCGAGCGTTTCAAGCTCGGCTCGCTGTATTCGCTGACGGTGAAGACGGTGCCGCAGCTGATCATGGGCCTGAAAATCCGCCGCAGCGAACTCAACATCGACCTGATCCTCGGCTCGAACTTCGACCTGCTGTACAAGCTCAAGAACATGGAAGTCGACGCGATCCTGGTGTCGCTGGACGAGAGCGTCAACGACCCGGACTGCGAGCAGATTCCGCTGTTTTCCGACGACATCTTTCTCGCCACACCGGCGGACTCAAAGTTTGCTCAACGGACCGAAGTCGACCTTGCCGAAGTCCGCGATGAGACATTCATTACGCTGACCCAAGGCTTTGCCACGCACCAGGACGGTAATCGGGTGTTCAAGCAGGCAGGGTTCGAACCGAAGGTGGCGATGCAGGTCAACGACATCTTCACCCTGCTGAGCATGGTCAGCTCGGGCGTGGGTTATGCGTTGCTGCCGGGGCGGATTGCAGCGGTGTATGAAAACCGGGTGAAGCTGATTCCGTTGCAGGAAAAGTATCGGTTGCAGCAGCACATTGGGGTGGTGTTCTTGAAGGCCAAGGAGCGGGATCCGAATTTGCTGGCGTTGTTGGCTGAGTGTCGGATGTACGCCAATCGCCAGGCTTGAGACCGCGTCGCCCCCTTCGCGAGCAAGCCCGCTCCCACATTGGAATGCATTCTCCTGTGGGAGCGGGCTTGCTCGCGAAGGGGCCAGCACATTCAACAAAGAACCAAAGCCCTACCCCACAATCCCGCGAACAATGAAGTACAACAACGAAGGCCCAAGCAAGCACCCAAGCCCGGTGTGGAACGTCGCGGTCAACGCGCCATAAGGCACCAACCGCCGATCCGTCGCCGCCAACCCGGCCGTCACACCACTGACAGTACCCGCCAACCCACCAAACACCATCGCCGACCGCGGGTTATCCAACCCCATCCAGCGCGCCGCCATCGGTGTGCCGACCATTACAAAAATCGCCTTGATCAACCCGGTGGCAATCGACAACGCCACCACATCCGAACTCGCACCAATTGCCGCCCCGGTCACCGGCCCGACGATGTAGGTCACCGCACCCGCGCCGATGGTAGTCATGCTGATCGCATCGCGATAGCCGAACGCCCAGGCCATGCTTGCGCCGACAGTGAATGGCAGGATCGTGCCCAACAGCAGCGCAATCACACCGATCAAACCGGCCTTTTTCGCTTCGGTGGCTTGCACTTCGAACGCCGTGGCGACGATCGCAAAGTCCCGCAGCATGGCGCCGCCCATCAGACCGATGCCGGAAAAGAGCGTCAGATCCGCCAGGCCTTTTTGCCCGCCAGTCATCGTGCCGCCGACCCAGGCCAGAACAAGCCCGATGACGATGGCAATCGCCGAACCGTGAATCCGTCCGAACGTCAGGCGCTTGGACAACACCACCGACACCCACATGATCACGCCGACGAACGCGAACGCGGTAATCAGACTGTTATTGGCCAGCCCCTTCTCAATGAATTCCCACATATCAGCGACCTCCTACTGGAGTGCCAACCGGCGTTATTTCCGCCGGTTCATCGGGCAACGGTTCGCCTTTGTGAGTCCGGCTGATCAGGGCAATGGTGCAACCGCAGATCACCACCGAGCCGATCGCCGCCAGCACCGCCACCGGGCCGCCGTGCAGGGCGGTGACGACGTTCTGTTGCGCGGCCATCGCGACCACGACCGGAATGTACATGGCGCCCCAGAAACCGACGCCCATCTCGCAATCCTTGGTCATGCCGCCGCGTTTTTGCATCCATAACCGCGCGCAGATCAACAGGATCATCGCGATCCCGACGCCGCCAACGTTGGATTTCACACCCAGCAACACGCCGAGCATGTCGCCTACGATCACCCCTGCCAGCGTACAAATCGCCAACAGTGCCACACCGTAAATAATCATTGTTGTTGTCCTCAAAGTGCATCGTCGAATGTTGTTTTTGTTGTTCGAAGCCTGGGGGCGTTCTAGGGTTGGCGGCTTCCCTCCTCACGCAACAGCGCCTGCAAGGTATCGAGCCGCGCACCGTCGAAGGCAATCACGGTGCCCTGCTCGAACACCCGGCGCGCCAGCCCGGTCAGCACCGCACCGGGCGGCAGTTCGATCTGTAGACGTACGCCGCGCTCGTAGGCGCTTTGTACCGTGCCGCGCCAATCCACCACGCGGCACATGTTGAACGCCAGGTCGTCGCGCAAGGCGTCAGTGTTGATGATGGGCCGGGCGCGACTGCCGCTCAGGTAGCCCAGCGTCGGTGTGTTCAGCTGCACGTTGGCGAAGGCTTCGGCCAGGGTTTTCGCAGGTGTTTCCAGCAGCGGACAGTGAGACGGCACGCTGACGGCCAGACGTTTGGCCAGACCTGCACCGCGACCTTTCGCCAACGCGGCCACCGCTTTCATCGCGCCATCGCTGCCGGCAATCACCACCTGGTTATCGGCGTTGATGTTGGCCAGGTAAACCGATGTTGCATCGCTGTGAACCTGCGCCAGCAAATCTTCCACCGTGGCCAGGTCCAGACCGATGATCGCGGTCATGCCATAGCCTTGTGGATAAGCCTGTTGCATCAGCTCACCGCGCAGGCTGACCAGATGCAGCGCATCGCTGAAGCTCAAGGCGCCGGCGACCACCGCTGCCGGATAGGCGCCGATGGACAATCCCGCCACGTAATCCGCCGTCATTAACAACTGGCGTGAAGCCGCGACGCCGGCAATCAGCAAGCAAAGCTGAACCGCCCTTGTCGACTTCAACGCCTCGGCAGAATCCAGCAGCAATGTATCTTCGCCAAGCACTTCACTCGCTTCGATCACTGTTTCCCGAGGCAAACGATGGAGCATGCCCGGCTGCTGCGCGCCCTGGCCTGGGAACACCAGCAAACTGCTCACGCTGCTTGCTCCTGCAGGTTCCAGGGACTGCTGACCAGACAGGCTTCACTGGCGTTTTTTAGCAGGACCCGTTGCGAGGGACCGGCCCATTCGCGCAGGGCGACAGCGCCGTTTGGCGTTTGCAGTTGCATGTCCACCAAGCACACCGAGGCATCAAGAAGCTTCACCAGTGCCTGCGCCTGCACACGATCCAACGGCTGCGGTGTACGCAGGATCAAGTCGAGATCGCTGCCCTCATGCAACGCCTGAAAACCGCTGGCCAATTCAAACCCGGCACTGCCGCTGACACCCCAAACCCACTCACAGGAATCGAGCATCGGCCGCAGTTGATTGAGGGCGCGCACAGCCGGTAAATCCCGATCAATCGAGACATGGCAAAGCGCTTCCGGCCGTACTTGACGCTGGATCGCATCGACCGACATCACCGTTGCATACCGCTGTTCACGCAAACTCCCACGCACGCCGACCGCGACGTGATCCGCCGCGCTCAACGCACGCCGAACCACCACCGGTTGACCCGCACTGATCGACTCGATCACCCACGAAGGCGCATCCGCAGGCAACTGCTCCGGGGTCATCCCCCAGAGCAGGTCGTGGGCCAGAAGCGTGTTCACCACTGCTCTCTCAGCAATTGGCGAACCTGACTCGACGCCGCACGGTTGCTCGCGCCCAAGCGGTTACTCAGGTCTCGGCCACTGGTGGCAACATCGCCAATCGCCTGGCTCAGGCATTCAGTCACCCGCGTCAGATCCGCCGCCGTCGGCTGCTCGATCTGTTCCACCGACAAGGTTTCCCAGAGCAACCCAAGGCTCGCGTAGCTGTCGATGTCGTACGCCATCGGCGGCACGCTGGCAGCCAAGGCTTCGAGTTCTTCGACGCTGCGCAACGTCACCCGCGCCGCCGAAGCCTTGCCCATCGCGTGAACCATCACCCCCGGATCGCGCAGCGCAATCAGCCGATTGGCCTGATACCCATGAGCCAGAAACGCCCCGGACATCGCCTTGCCCACCAGCAAACCGATCACGGCATGGCCGGCCAGTCGGGCGCGGGCATAGCTGTCTGCCGCGCCGGCCAGGGCCTGATGAATGCCGAGCGCTTCTTCGCGCCGACCGTAGGCCTGACTCGGAACATCGACGATGGCGATCAAGGCGCGTTTCTGCGATTTATCCAGATCCGCTGCGATGACCTCATCCACGGCTTTGGCCAGCCCCCAACCTTCCAGCAGACCGACCTCGCCATTGCGGGCGCGGACGAAACGGTTGTCGGGATCAGCCACCACCGCGATAAACCGAACAGGTTGGTCGCCCAACACACCATCCGCGACTTTCAACGAAGCCGGCAAACCTTCGACCGGTTTGGCGCCCGAACGCAAGGCGTTGAACCAGTTCAAGCCTCTCAGGGAATACGAACTCATGAGCGCTCTCCTTGATACAGATCGCGAACCGTTGACGGCTCGATTTGCGGCTCGGCGTCCAGACGGGCCAACCGTTGCAGGTACAACTCGGACTGACGGCTGCGTTGCTGTTTCGGCAAACCTTGCTTAAGCAATTGGCTGACCTGCTGCTGAACCTGCGCCACGTCGTCAGCAACAAAACGATCCACCAGACCACTGGCGAAACGTTGCTCGCCACCGGTCAGGCTCCAGATGAAGGGACGATCACGGGAGTCGTATTCCTCAAGCCCGGCTTCCTGTTCGATCACTTGCGGACCGTTCAGGCCAAGCCGCGCTTCCTGAGTCACCAGCAAATAACTGCACAACCCGGCAGCAATCGACATCCCGCCAAAGCAACCCACGCTGCCCGCCACCACGCCAACCACTGGCTGGTATTGGCGCAGATCGACAATCGCCGCATGAATATCGGCAATCGCCGCCAGCCCGAGGTTGGCTTCCTGCAAACGCACGCCTCCGGTCTCCAGCAGCAACACGGCGCGAGTGGGAACACCGTTGCGGTTGTCTTCGGCCGCCAGTTCCAGCGCACCGGCAATCTTCGCCCCGCCGACTTCCCCGAGACTGCCACCCTGAAATGCGCCTTCGATGGCGGCGATCACCACCGGTAAACCGCCGATGCTGCCCTTGGCGATGACTACGCCGTCATCCGCTTGCGGCACCACACCCTGGCGCAACAGCCAAGGCGACATGACGCGTTGAAAGGGGTCGAGTAATTCGCGGAAGGTGCCGGCGTCGAGCAAGGCTTTCGCCCGTTGCCGGGCGCCGAGTTCGACGAAGCTATGCTTGTGAAGGAGATCAGTCATGGCTGATCTCCTCAAAGCCTTGTTCCAGACGCAAGCGCACCACACCCGGCGTGGCGCCGAAATCGTGGATATCGATGGCCATCGCAGGCGGTGTCTGACCGTCGAACATCCGCGCAAACAGATGCTGCCAGCGTTGTTCGCTGCCATTGACCGAGGTCTGCACTTTGATCGTGAGCTTGCCGGTCTGACCCGGTTCTATCAGCACTTCCAGATCGCCCGAGCCGACACAGCCCACCAGCGTCCGGCCGCGTGGCGGCTGCCCGGCGGGGAATTCAAAAGATAAGGTTTCCATCAGAAAGCTCCCTGGTTGATGCCGTCAGCCGACTCGATGCGGTCGATGAACAAGCAGGCGGCGAGTAAGTCAGCAGCACCGCCAGGCGAGGCATTCAACGCGATGAGTTGTTGGTCCAGCTCATGCAAACGGCGGCGGCCGGCGAGGCTGGCACTGCCGCCCGCATCGAGCACGGCTTGGGCGCCGAGTTGCATGGTCCGCAGACCTTGTTCGCCCGCGCGGTAGAGCACGCAGGTGTCGGCCAGATTCGTCATGATCGCCAGCAAGGCATCGAGCCGGGCGTTCTGCTCGCCATGACCGGCGGCGCGGCTGCGTTTGAGTTGTGGCAGCGCGCGTTGAATCACCGCCGGAAAACCGAGCTGAGCTTCTTCACGGGCACCGCGTGCGCCATAACGCTGGGCGACTTGCGCGCCGTGGCTCAGAGGACGCGGCGCGTAACGGTCGTCGAGCAAGGCCAGACGTGCAGCACGCAAAGTGATCGAGCCTGCAGCCGTGGATTCGGGTTCCAGCGCAGCCGCCACGACCAACAGACCCAAGGCCCAGATAGCCCCGCGATGAGTATTCACCCCGCCCGTGGTGGCGAGCATCACTTCCTCCCCTTCACGACCGATCAGGCCAATGGCTTCGCGCAGCGGCAAACTGACTTCGCCGAACTCGATGGCGGCCTCCGCCATTTCCTTGAACGCAGGCCACAGGGACAGCGCCGAAGCGTGCATCAACCCGAGGTGCAAATCGGTGTGCGCGCCATTGCCACGACGGTCGACCAGCGCCGGTTTCGGCGACAGGTCCGCTTCGTCGATCAGCGCATCCACAGCCATATCCGCCAGCCGCTCGGCCAACGACAGGGTTTTCGGTTGCAGGTTAAATGCGTGCATTACCAGCTCCTGAACTTGGCGGGCGGGTTGTAGAGGCCACCGGACCACTCGACCAGATCGGCCACGCTTTTAGCCGCCAGCAGTTCGCGGGTGGCGTCGGTGCGGCGGATACCGAGGTCTTCGGGCAAGGCGATCAGGCCTTCGCGGCGCATGCGCGCGGTGTCTTTCGGGTTGTGGCGCAAGCCGATGACGGTCACCCCGGCCACAGCGGCGATCATCGCCTGACGTTCTTCCAGCGAACGCGCTTTGTAGAGATAGGCGATGCCTTCTTCGGTCAGCAGGTGGGTGACGTCGTCGCCGTAGATCATGATCGGCGCCAGCGGCATGCCACTTTTTCTCGCCACTTCCACCGCGTCGAGGGTTTCGACGAAGGTCGGTTTGCCGCCCTCCTGGAAGGTCTCGACCATTTGCACCACGAGTTTTTTGCCCCGCTCCAGCAGCGCTTCCGGCGCATCGTCGTGACGCATGTCGAGCCAGGCTGGGGTGCCGTGACGACGGCCACGAGGGTCATGGCCCATGTTCGGCGCACCGCCGAAACCGGCCAGGCGGCCGCGCGTCACGGTGGAGGAATGCCCGTCACCATCGACTTGCAGGGTGGCGCCGATGAACAAGTCCACCGCGTATTGCCCGGCCAGTTGGCAGAACATCCGGTTGGAGCGCAGAGAGCCGTCGCGTCCGGTGAAGAACACGTCGGGCCGGGCTGCGATGTAGTTTTCCATGCCCAGTTCGGTGCCGAAGCAATGCACGCTTTCGACCCAACCGCTTTCGATGGCAGGGATCAAGGTTGGGTGCGGATTGAGCGTCCAGTTGCGGCAGATCTTGCCCTTCAGGCCGAGGGATTCGCCGTAGGTCGGCAGGATCAATTCGATGGCAGCGGTGTTGAAACCGATGCCGTGGTTCAGGGACTGGACGTTGTGTTTTTCGTAGATCCCGCGGATCGCCATCATCGCCATCAACACATGCACTGGCTTGATGTGGCGCGGGTCGCGGGTGAACAGCGGTTCGATGTAGAACGGCTTGTCGGCTACCACCACGAAGTCGACCCAAGAGGCCGGGATGTCGACGCGGGGCAACTCGCTGACGTCGTCCACCAACTGATTGACCTGAACGATGACGATGCCGTCGCTGAAGGCGGCCGGCTCGATCAATGCGGGGGTGTCTTCGGTGCTGGGGCCGGTGTAGATGTTGCCGGCGCGGTCGGCCATGAAACCGGCCGAGAGCACGACGTTGGGAATCAGGTCGACCACCAGCCGCGCATAGAGCTCGATGTAGGTATGGATCGCGCCGATTTCCAGCAGGCCATCTTCCAGCAACTGGCTGATGCGCAGGCTCTGGGTGCCGGCGAAAGAGAAGTCGAGCTTGCGGGCGATGCCGCGTTCAAACAGGTCCAGATGCTCGGAGCGTCCGACGCTGGGCATGATCATGTGCAGGTCATGCAGCTTCGCGGGATCAGCCTTGGCCAGGGAGCGGGACAGGAAATCCGCCTGCTTCTGGTTATTGCCCTCCAGCACCACACGGTCGCCGGGCAGGATCAAGGCCTCCAGCGCCGCAACGATTTTGTCGGTGGGCAGGACCACACCGTCGGCTAAACCCCGTACCAGCTCGAGACGCCGCTGCTTTTCGCTGCGCCGCCGCGTCCATCGCGAGTCGGGGGATATTGTTGTTGTCATGACCACTCCACGGGTTCGCTGTCGTGGGAGTCACCTTAGGAGCGTTGGGTGGGGGCATCAATCAAGCAGAAAGACGGATCGTTACGGTCACCGTAATGGTTGGCGAAGACGTGTGGTGACTGTGCCGGCCTCTTCGCGAGCAAGCCCGCTCCCACATTGGAATGCATAACCCTGTGGGAGCGGGCTTGCTCGCGAAGGGGCCAGAACAATCCCCGCCGGTTCAAATGCCGGAGTGCAATGATCGATCAGTCCCAAAACAGGACCGATCGTTCCCTTTTTGGGAATCTTCAACCTGGCGCAGAAACCTTTGTGGCGAGGGGGCTTGTCGGAAGGTCCGACAGACTGGGGTTTTGTGTTTAAAAGTTTGTCCGCAGGAGCGGTGAGAGGCTACGCAGTCTGGCGTCGCTGCCTACAGCAATGCCGGAACCCGCCGACTGGTGCGGTTTTGCGTTGATCTTTATCGTTTGTGTGTCGCTGCCAATTCAGCGACCGGGATTGGAAACCCCGACGAGTAAACGGCGTGAAAGCGCCACTCATGACGTATGCTTGCGCACCTTTAAAGTGTGCACTCCGTTATGGCGGCTGTGCGCGGGAGACCTTCGGGTCAACCGGGTTGCCGTTTCCCGGGTTTCCAGCCTGCGTACAGCTGCCACCCCTTCGTTCGGAAACCGAAAGGGCCAGCTCCAAACCATAAGCGGAGATTCACTATGTTCAAACCAACTCCCAATCCCCCGGAAACCGACACCGGTTCCGAAGCATCCCTCGAAGCTGAAAAACTCAAGGAAGCCGCCGACCGCGTCTTTTCCTACTACTTCCCACCCCACGAAAAACCGCGCAAGCGCCGCAAACACCACCTCTTCAGCGTCTCCCCCGACATCGACACCGAAGCCCTTCTGGCCAACGCCTCCGAAGACCTGCTGTCCATCAGCGCCATTGCGGCCGATCTGGCGGACGATGTGGAAGGCTCACGCCGCTCTGTAGCCTTGGCGCTCAGCCGCATGGCGGATGGGGTGCAGTTGTTGGTGGAGCGGGCGCTGGATCATCATGAGACGGCGCAGATGAAGGCTCAGGCCAGCGCTTAGCAGTCAGGGCTGTGGTGAATTGAAGGCCGCCTTCGCGGGCAAGCCCGCTCCCACAGGGGGTCCCAGTCGTACACATATTTTGTGTTCACCGACGATCAACTGTGGGAGCGGGCTTGCTCGCGAAGAGGCCAGTCAGATCAACCCAGCACTTACGAGCAACTCCTCCAGCGCCAGCAAATCCGGCACCTTGGCCACTTGCTCCCCCACCTGCACCGCCGCCTGTTCCAGCGAGCACAACGGCACATCCACATAACTCAGCTGACTATCAAGCTTGTAAGACCGCGGAATCCCCTGCACCAACAAGGCGATGAATTTCAAATCGGGCCGCCCACCGAGCGCATTGAGGATGACGATCCGCGCCCGCTCACCGATGACGATTTTCTGCCCGCACGCCGACTCGAAACTCAGCAACGGAATCTGCCGGTTCCGCCACGTTACCCGCCCGAGGTACCACGGCGGCGTGTCGAGGTCGAAGGCGCTGGGTTGGTAGTCAATAAGCTCCGCAACAGCGACGTTGGGCAAAATCAGGTTGCGGTCGGCCAAGGGCAGCAGCAGGCCGGTGAGGTTGCTGGTGCGGTGCTCAAGCATGGGTTTTGCTCCACAAGGCGATGCTTTCGAGCAGCACCGATTCCTGGTACGGCTTGCCAAGGTAATCGTTGACGCCGATGGCCATGGCGCGGTCGCGGTGTTTCTGCCCGGTGCGGGAGGTGATCATGATGATCGGCAGGTGCTGCAGACGTTCGTCGGCGCGTACCTGGGTCGCGACTTCAAAACCGTCCATGCGCGGCATTTCGATGTCCAGCAGCATCAGGTCAGGCATGTGGTCTTCGAGCAACAACATGGCGTCGACACCGTCCTTGGCGGTCAGCACGTTCATGCCGTGGCGTTCCAGCAGGCGGCTGGTGACCTTGCGCACGGTGACCGAATCATCGACCACCAGCACCAGCAGCGGTTTATGCGGCTCGACCTCTGCCTCCTGAGTCGCTGACTGCTGCGGCACACGCGCCTGCATCGCGCGGATCGGCGCCAGCAAATCGAGAATCAGCACCACCCGCCCATCGCCGAGAATCGTGGCCCCGGACAAACCCTGCACCGCCGCAAATTGCGGGCCGAGGCTTTTGACCACGATCTCGCGAGTGCCGGCCATGGAGTCGACTTGCACCGCGATGTGCCGCTCGTTGCACTGCACCAGCAACACCGGCAGCGGCAGGCTCTGGCCCAGCAGTTTCGGGCGGTGACTGGTTTTCAGCAGTTCGCCGAGGTAGCACAGTTCATAGTGTTGCCCGGCGTATTTGTAGGTCGGCGGATCGAGCCGGTAATGCCCTTCAAGTTCGTTGGGCAGCACGCGAACGATGCCGTCGATGGTGTTCAGCGGGATCGCGTACTGATCATCAAAGCACTGCACCATCAGCGCCCGGTTGACCGACACGGTAAACGGCAGTCGAATCCGGAAGTGCACGCCCTGCCCCGGCACAGAGTCGATGCTCATGCTGCCGCCGAGCTGCCGGACCTCTTCATGCACCACGTCCATGCCGACGCCACGCCCTGAAATCTGGGTGATTTTCTCGGCGGTGGAGAATCCCGGTTGCAGGATGAATTGCAACACGTCGCGGTCGCTGATGTCGCTGTCCGGGGCCAGTAACCCGCGTTTGATCGCCTTGCGCCGCACCGCGTCCAGCGGCACGCCGGCACCGTCGTCGCGGATGTCGAAAATGATGTCGCCGCCCTCTCGCGACAGGTCGAGCGTGATACGGCCCTGAGCCGGTTTACCCGCCGCGATACGCACCTCGGCGGATTCCAGGCCATGATCCACGGCGTTGCGCAGCATGTGTTCCAACGGCGCGGCCATGCGTTCGAGGACATTGCGGTCCATCTCGCCTTCGGCATTGCCGACGATGAATTCCACATCTTTCCCCAACTCGCCGGAGACCTGACGGACGATCCGCTTCAAGCGCGGCAGCATCCGTTCGAACGGCACCATGCGCGTACGCATCAGGCCTTCCTGCAATTCGGTGTTGATGCGGCCCTGCTGTTGCAGCAGGTTTTCCGCGTCCTGATTGCGTCGGTCGAGGGTTTCCTTGAGGTCGAGCAAGTCGGAGGCGGATTCGAACAGCGCGCGCGACAGTTGCTGCAACTGCGAGTGGCGGTCCATTTCCAGCGGATCGAATTCTTCGTAGCCCAGGCGTTCGGCTTCGACTTGCTGGCGGCTGAGAATCCGCCCCTGAGTTTCGGTATCGAGCCGGCGCAATTGGTCGCGCATGCGCTCGATGGTGGTTTCCATCTCGCTCAGGGTCACCCGCGCATCGTTGACCTGTTGTTCGATCCGGCCACGGAAGATTGACGTTTCGCCGGCCAGGTTGACCAGATCGTCGAGCAGTTCTGCCGAGACCTTGACCATGTCCGCGCCGGCATCGGGTTGCAGTGCGGGCGTCTCGACTTTCGGCGTTGCGGACACCACGACCAGTGCCGGTGTTTCGGGCACGGCCGGATGACTGAAATTCTTGATCGCGTCGATCAGTTGATCGGCGGGCGGCAATGGCTGACCGGCACGGGTCGCGTCGAGCATCTGCGCCAGTCGGTCGTGGCTGCTTTGCAACAAGCCGAACAACGCCGCGGTGGGTTGCAACACGCCAGCGGACAGGCCTTCGTAGAGGAATTCCAGCTCATGGGCGAGGTCGCCAATCGGCGCGATTTCCACCATCCGCGCGCCACCCTTGAGGGTGTGCAGGTCACGCAGCAAGGTTTCCACTTCCTGACGATTCGACGGCTCGGCCTGCCAGCGCACCAGCGCCGCGCCGGAGTTTTCGATGATGTCGAAACCTTCTTCGAGGAAGATCTCCAGCAGCTCCGGATCATGCCCCGGTGAATCCTCGGTCCGTGCCGGTTCGACCGTTTCAACAGCGCTGGCGTTGCCCTGGCGAAACTCGCGAATGGCCTCGATCACCTCACCCGGATCGCCCAATGGCCGTTGGTTCTGCAACTGATCAAGCAGCTGCGCGAGCCGGTCATGACTGTGTTGCAGCAAGTGCGCCAAGGCTTCGCTGTAGGCGTAACGGCGGTCCACCAGACCTTCGTAAAGGCTTTCCAGTTCATGGGCCAGCTCACCGACCGGCTCGACCTCGGCCATCCGCGCACCACCCTTGAGGGTGTGCAAATCTCGCTGCAATGACAACAACGGCGCGGCGTTGTCCGGGTCGCTCAGCCAGCGCTGCAAAGCCTGGCCGGCGCTTTCGAGGATATCCACCGCCTCTTCGAGGAAGATCGAAACGATCTCATCGTCCAGCTCAACCTGGGTCGCGGTCTGTTCGAGTTCGGCGGTGGCACTGCCCAGTTCCCTAATGCTCAGGGTGCGGCTACCGTCGCTGCGAATCAGGCCCATGGCCGACGGATCCAGGCTCTCATCGAGCAAGCCGCGCAAGGCCCGGATGCGTTCCGGTTGCGGGCTGACTTCCTGGCCGGCGGCCAGCTCGTCGAGCATGTTGATCAGCGCTTCGTGGGCACTTTGCGCCTCATCGAAAAACGCCTCGCTGACCGCCAGGCTGCTTTCTTCCACCGCACCGTAGAGGTCGAGCAGGGCTTCGCAGAGTTCATCCACCGGATGCAAATCAGCCAGGTGCGCGCCTTCGCCGAGGGTGGTCAATTCGTCCAGCAATGCGCTAAGTTCCTGACGCTCGCCGGGATGTTGCTGCCAGCGTTGCAACAGGCTTTCGGCGTCCAGCAGGATGTCCATGCCTTGCGCGAGGAAGTTGTTGATCAGTTGCGGATCACGCTTGATGCGCAACCCGGTATTCGGGGCACTCAGGAGCGTTTCCAGACGCTCGGCCAGCAACGCCTGGGTTCGCTCGATCAATGAGCGGGCGCCAGGAATCTCGGCCAGTGGGTCGGCTTTGAGCTGTCGCAGCCCGAGACGGAACAAGCCTTCGGCGTCGAGCAGCAGTTCGACTTCGTCCAGGTCCAGGGCGATCAGGTGCGCCTTGTACTCCCGGGCCAGATGATCCAGCGGTGTTGCCAGTTCGGCGATCGGCAATACGCCAGCCATGGAGGCGCTGCCCTTGAGAGTGTGCAGCGCCCGCTGCAACTCGTCGCTGGCCTGCAATGGCACGTGCTCGGCGGCTTTATCGAGGAAACGGTTGAGGCTGCCCAAATGGGTTTCGGCCTCGTTGCGGAAGATCTCAAGTAGCAGCGGATCGAGGGCTGCGACGTCTTGTGCGTCTTCATCGAGTATCGATTCATCGCCCTTGGCCAAGGCGTGGGCGCGTGCGGCCAATTGGTCGACATCGTTGCACTGGCGCTGGGCATTGGCCGCAAACTCGGCCACCAGTTCCGGCAGCAGATGCAGCGCATCGCCCAGCAGTTGCTGCACCGCCGGCCCCGGCGGAACGCTGCGTTCCAGTACGCGGTTGAGCAGGTTTTCCACCGCCCAGGCCAGTTCGCCCAGGACCAAAGCGCGGACCATCCGGCCACTGCCTTTCAACGTATGAAAGGCCCGACGCAATTCACTCAAAGCTGATTTATCGTCGGGATTGGCCGACCAGCGCGGCAGGTACTCCCGGAGGATTTCCAGGACTTCATCGGTTTCTTCGAGGAACACTTCCCGCAGCTCATCGTCCACCGGTTCTTCACCGGCAGGTGGCGGCAACAGGCTTCCCGGTGTGGTCAGGGCAGGCGGGTTGACGGAAGACACAGGGCTGGCCAATACATCGGCCAGTGACTGGACGGTCTCGGGGTCGTCCAGTTCCTGCAGATCCTGCATGACCTGCGCTTCACTCGGGCTGAGCACATCTTCAAGCACCGGCACCTGCTGCTCGCTGGGGAAAAAGCCGAGCGCGGCCAGGCTTTTTTCCGCGACGTCGAGCAACTTTTCGCCCGGCGCTTCGGGGTCGTCGCTGAGGCGTTCCAGGTAATACTCGATGCTGGTGATGACGTCGGCCAGGCTGTCCAGTTCCTGCCAGCCAGGATGATCCGGGTCCAGCAGCAGGTGCTCGCGGATGAAGTGGTTGCACGTTTCGATCAGGCTCGCCGCACGGCTCAACGGAATCATCGCCAGCGCACCGCGCACCTGGGTCAGCAAGGCCGGCAATGGCTGCAAGTGCTGGCGGTCCCAGTCGGCGTCGATGTAGTCGACGATCATGTCCTTGGCCTGTTGCAGGCAGATGCGCGCTTCCTTGATCACGATCTGATGGATCTGTGTCAGGTCGGTGGTCGGCAGGCGGCTTTCTTCCTGGCTTTCCGGCTCGACGGTGCCGACCATGCCGGCCAGCGTCGCTTCGACGTAGAGCAAGGCACCGGCGACGTCCATCAGGATCGCGTCGTTGGGCTCACGCTGGCCCTGGGCCAGGCTCAGCACCACCGCCAGTTGATCGATGATGACCTTGCGTGGCTGGCCGAAACCGAGCACCGCCAGGGTATCGGCGATTTGCCGCAGGGGCGCCAGCAGGCTTTCGAGGTCAGAGATGTGTTGACGGTCACTGCGCACGAACAGGTCCAGACGTTCCTTGACCCGTACCAGCTCTTCACACAAAGCGGCCAACACCGAGCGCATGGCATCGCGGTCGGGACCGGCCAGCCGTGCGCGCTCTTCGTCGACCATTGCGCTGTCAGGCAGCGCGTCGTCCAGTCCGTAGCGATCTTTCATGGTCAGCATCTGCCCGGTGGGATGTTCGGCCTTGGCAATGTAGAACAGCAAACTCTTGAGCAACTCCAGCGGCGCTGGCTGATTGATTCCGGGCATGCCCTGTTCGAGCAGGCGCTTCAGTTCTTTGTCGGCCTCCTTGAACAGACTGCGCAACGCCGGACTGTTAGCAATCGAGCCGCTGCGTATACCTTCGACCAGCGCCGAGGCCACTTGCCACAACGGGCACAGGGGCGCATTGCCGCACAGGCCTTCGAGACGCGTAAAAACTCTGGTCAGATAATCGAGGTTGGTTTCGCCATCCTGCTCTCGCAGCAATCCGACCAGGGCCATCTGCAACATCTGCCGCAACTTGCGCAGCACATTTGGTAAATCCGCCGGCTCCAGCAGCGCCAGCGACTCTTCGTCCAGTGGCGGCAGGTCCGGCAATTGCGGGCTGAACAGGCTGGTTTCCGACAACAGGCTTTCGCCACGGGCGCTGCGCAGATCGTTGATCAGCGGCAGCACCACCAGCGGCAGGTCGCGGCGCGCACCTTGCACCCGGTCGAGGTAAATCGGCAGCTGCCCAAGGGCTTGCAGCAACAGGTGGAGCGTCTCATCGCGATGACTGACGCGGTTCTGTTGCAAAGCCGTGGTCAGATGTTCCATCTCTTCGGCGAGCAGCGCTGCGCCGTAGAACTCGACCATCTGCAAACTGCCGTGAACCTGATGGATGCACGCCAGGCATTCACTGAGGGCATGCGTCGCCTGCGGGTCATCAAGCAACATTTCAATCGCCTGGTGAGCCACTTTCAGCGTTTCGGCAATCTCGCCTTTGACCCACTCGAGGGCCACATAGTCGTGCCGATCACCCATAACCACTCCACTCATAATTCGCGCGCCTCAAGGCGCATCACACTTTATCCGCAGCCTGCGCCTTGGCGGCCGGCAAGGTGAAACCGGACACCGAACGCCGCAGCTGGCTGGCCATTTTCGCCAGGTTGCCAATGCTCTCGGCGGTGGCGGTGGAGCCGGACGAAGTCTGCGTGGTGATCTGCTGGATCACGTTCATCGTCAGGGAAATCTGACCGGCCGAAGACGTCTGTTGCTGCGCCGCGTTGGAAATACTCTGGATCAACGCGGCGAGGGTCTTCGACACGCCTTCGATTTCTTCCAGGGCCACTCCGGCATCCTGCGCCAGACGAGCGCCGCGCACCACTTCGGTGGTGGTCTGCTCCATGGAAATCACCGCTTCGTTGGTGTCGGTCTGAATCGCCCGCACCAGGGTTTCGATCTGCCGGGTGGCGGCGGACGAGCGCTCGGCCAGCCGCTGGACTTCATCGGCGACCACCGCAAAACCGCGCCCGGCATCACCGGCCATGGAAGCCTGGATCGCCGCGTTGAGTGCAAGGATGTTGGTCTGGTCGGCAATGTCATCGATCAGGCTGACAATGTCGCCGATTTCCTGAGAGGACTCGCCGAGGCGCTTGATGCGTTTGGCGGTGTCCTGAATCTGCTCGCGAATATTGTCCATGCCGTGGATGGTGTTGTGCACCACCTCATTGCCCTTGTTGGCGATTTCCACCGAGCGTTCGGCCACCGCCGACGATTCGGCGGCGTTGGCCGAGACCTGATCGATGGACTGGGCCATGTCGTTGATCGCGGTGGAGGCTTCGGCAATCTGCTGCGCCTGATGCTCGGAAGCCTGCGCCAGGTGCATGGCGGTGGCCTGGGTTTCCTGCACGGCGGCAGCGACCTGGCCAGCGGTGAGGTTGATGGTCGCCACCAGATCGCGCAATTGGTCCACGGAATAGTTGATCGAGTCGGCGATGGTCCCGGTGAAGTCTTCGGTCACCGAGGCGGTCACGGTCAGGTCGCCGTCCGCCAGGTCTTCGATCTCGTCGAGCAGGCGCATGATTGCGTTCTGGTTGCGTTCATTTTTCTCGGCGGTTTCGCGCAACTGACGATTGGTTTCGCGAACCATCACCAGGCCAATGAGGATGATCGACATCAGTGCCAGCAGGCCCAGCACGTAGCCGCCAATGGCGTCGGTGTTGCGCCCGCCGGCCAGGTTTTCGAAACCGCCGGCCAAGTGCGAGGCTTCCTCGAGCAGGGTCTGCGACAGGGTAAAAATATTGGTCGCCGATTCGCGGACCTTGAGCAGCTCCGGCGAGGTTTCGAGGATTTCATCCACCGAACCCGAGACGAATTCGAACAGCTCGGAAATCTCGATCAACCGCGCGCGAGCATCGCGGTCTTCAACCTGGCTGACTTTCAGTGACGGATTGCCCTGGAGCATGCCATTGAGCACCTGGCCGAATCGCGCCGCATCGCGACCGAAGGCGTCGGCGGCCTGCTGCGAGTTTTCATCACCGGACAGCACGGTGTTCACCGCACCGAGAATCCGTTCAGCCAATAGCGACTGGCGCTGGGCCATGGCCACTTGCGCGGCCGGGGCACCGCGCTGGAGGAGCGTTTCGACGACTTTTTCGTACTCGACCTGCAACTGCGGCACGGTTTCAGCCAGGGTCGCGGCAACTTGATGCAGCGACAGCACAGTCTGTTCGCTGGAGAGGATCGCGTCGGTGTTTTTCAGCAAGCGTTCCCAGTCCAGTTGCACGGCACGCATTTCCGGGCGCACGGTGGACGGCGCCGGCGGCAGGCCGGTGGCTGGGTCGCCTTTCTTCAGATAGCCCCAGCGTTGGGCAAAGTCATTGCGCGCATCGCTCAGCAGCTTGAACGCCGCAGCCTTGCCGGCAGCCGCTTCGGTGGCGTTCTTGGCAATGCGCTGGGACAACACGCGCAGCTCACCGGCGTGGCCGATGTACTGTTTGTCGTACGTGGCCTGGGTGTTGAGGTACGCGAAGTTGGCGAACAGCAGCATGATGAAGACGATCAGCGCAATGAACAGCGCGATGATCTGTGACCGGCTGCGCGACCCTTCTGGCTTGCCTGTTTTTGCTTTTATCATCGGTCCTCGCCTGTTAACGCACCTTTAGAACCCACCATAGATCCCCTGTGGGAGCGGGCTTGCTCGCGAAAGCGGTCATTCATTCAACATTGATTCTGACTGACCCACCGCCTTCGCGAGCAAGCCCGCTCCCACATTGGATCGGCGTTGCGCCAATTAAACCGCGACGTGCATAAAGCTTTGTGACTGCACCAACGCAAACGGGCTGAACACCTGCCAGTTCTGCTCGCGCTGAAACTGGCCTTGGATGAAGGGTGCAATCGCGCCGCTCAAGCTATCTACCGGCTCCAGACTGTCCTGGGCAAAGTGCTGCAAGCCGAAAACCTCATCGACCATCAACCCGGTAAACACCTCGTTATGCTCGACCACCAAGACCCGGCGCTGCTTGCGCACGGCTGACAGCTCATGCCCAGGCTCATTACCAGAAAAGAAGCCGCACAAGTCGATGATCGGCAACAGACGCCCGCGCAGGTTGGCCACGCCCTTGACCCAAGGTCTGACCCCCGGCAGCTGGGTGAACCGCGGCTCGTGCAACACTTCGCTGACTTCGCCCATGGGCGCGACGTACCAGTGCTCGCCCAGACGGAAGCCGATGCCGCTCCAACTGTCTTGTCGGGTCGGCTGGGACGGCAAGTCCGCCGCCAGCAGACGACAACGCTGGTCGATCTGCAGCAGCAGTTCGAAAGCCGTCAGCGACTCGGTCATGGCCGGACGATCAACCGGCCAGCACGTTGTTCAGGGTCTTGATCAGCGTCTCTTCGTCGACCGGTTTGGTCAGGTAGTCCTTGGCGCCCTGGCGCGTGCCCCAGACCTTGTCGGTTTCCTGATCCTTGGTGGTGATGATGATCACCGGGATGTGCCCGGTTTCCGGGTCTTTGGTCAGCTGACGGGTTGCCTGGAAACCATTGAGGCCAGGCATGACGATGTCCATCAGCACGGCGTCGGGTTTTTCCTGACGGGCCAGGGCCACGCCGTCGGCGCCGTTTTCGGCTTTCAACACTTCATGACCGTGCTTTTCCAGCATGCCGGTCAGTTTGTACATTTCGGTCGGCGAATCATCGACGATCAGAATACGTGCCATGGTCTTCCCCATTTTTGTCGACGCCGGGCCCGCTGGCCGAGCGTCACTGTGCGTGTCCTACTGCGGCAAAACAGCGGCGAAGCCCGGTACATGGGCCTGGATCGCGTTCAGCAGTTCTTCCTTGCTGAAAGGCTTGGTCAAAAACTGGTCGGAGCCGACGATGCGCCCCTTGGCCTTGTCGAACAGCCCGTCCTTGGACGACAGCATAATCACTGGCGTGGACTTGAACGCACTGTTGTTCTTGATTAAAGCGCAGGTCTGATAACCATCCAGACGCGGCATCATGATGTCGACAAAGATGATGCCGGGGTGATTGTCGGCAATCTTGGCCAGGGCATCGAAACCATCGATGGCCGTGATCACTTCACAACCCACGTTCTTCAACAGCGTTTCGGCGGTGCGGCGAATCGTTTTCGAATCGTCGATCACCATGACCTTCAAGGCGCTGGAATGCTGTTCCATAAATGCTCTGCCGTCGCCTTTGCGAATCAAATTGTCCATTTCCGATAACCGGAGGCTCGAAACCCTTGATGTTTAAGGGCCGGAACGATATGGCAGCCTTTTTAGCACAGTCTCCAAATGCAATCTATCGGGGGACCGGCGCGGTGGTTTTTCCTTGACCGGGAACACACTGAGCGCCACTCTGACGCCACTTTTGCAGGTCACTGCGACCCACCCAATTTCGAGGAAAAACCCATGAGCGTTCGCGTCGGGATTGTCATGGATCCTATCGCCAGCATCTCCTATAAAAAGGATAGCTCGCTGGCCATGCTGCTGGCCGCACAGAAGCGCGGCCGGGAACTGTTCTATATGGAACAGGGCGATTTGTACCAGGCCGAAGGCGAAGCGCGGGCGCGGATGCGTCCGTTGAAAGTCTTCGCCAACCCGGAAAAATGGTTCGAACTCGAAGCCGAGACCGACGCGCTGCTGAGCGATCTGGACGTGATCCTGATGCGCAAGGATCCGCCGTTCGACATGGAATTCGTCTACTCCACTTACCTGCTGGAGCAAGCCGAACGCGCTGGCGTGCTGGTGGTCAACAAGCCGCAAAGCCTGCGTGACTGCAATGAAAAGCTGTTCGCCACGCTGTTCCCGCAGTGCACGCCGCCGACCATCGTCAGCCGTCGCCCGGACGTACTGCGTGAATTCTCCGATCACCACGGCGACGTGATCCTCAAGCCGCTGGACGGCATGGGCGGTTCATCGATTTTCCGTCACACCGCTGGCCACCCGAACCTGTCGGTGATCCTCGAAACCCTGACCCTGCACGGCAAACAGCAGATCATGATTCAGGGTTACCTGCCGGCGATCGTCGATGGCGACAAGCGCATCCTGATGATCGACGGCGAACCGGTGGATTACTGCCTGGCGCGAATTCCGGCCGCCGGTGAAACCCGTGGCAACCTCGCCGCCGGTGGCCGTGGCGAAGCCCGACCGCTGACCGAGAAAGATCGCTGGATCGCCGCACAAGTCGGCCCGACCCTGCGCGAAAAAGGCCTGTTGTTCGTCGGTCTGGACGTGATCGGCGAGCATCTGACGGAAATCAACGTCACCAGCCCGACCTGCATTCGCGAGATTGATAACGCGTTTGGCACCGACATCGGCGGCCTTCTGATGGATGCCATCGATCAGAAGCTCAAGGCCCGTTGATATAGAACAGCCAAGAAACGACCAACATTGCGTTATCATCCGCGGCCTGTGAAAAACGCGATGTTGGTTTTTTTGTCATGACGCTCCCGTCCGATCTGCCCGCTGAACTCGCCCATCGTGGCGTGCGCCCGGCTGATCGCCTCGGTTTTACCCTGTTTCTCGCGGCGCTGATTCACCTGGCCTTGCTGTTGGGCGTCGGCTTTACGATGGTCGAACCCAAGCAAATCAGCAAAACCCTGGAAATCACCCTCGCCACCTTCAAAAGCGAAAAGAAGCCTGAGAAAGCCGATTTCCTCGCTCAAGAGAATCAGCAAGGCAGCGGCACCCTGGATAAAAAGGCAATTCCCAAGACCACCGAGGTCGCGCCTTTCCAGGACAACAAGGTGCAGAAAGTCACGCCACCGCCGGCGGCCAAGCCTGAAGTGCGGGAAGCCGCACCGAAGGCAGCCGTGACGACCGTCGCGCCCAAGCCGAAAAAGGCCGCCACCAAAACCGAAGAACCCAAGCCCGTCACCAAACCCGCAGTCGCCGCGCCGACGTTCGACAGTGAACAGCTGTCCACCGACATTGCCAGCCTGGAAGCGGAACTGGCCAACGAACAACAGTTGTATGCCAAGCGCCCGCGTATCCATCGCCTGAGCGCCGCGTCGACCATGCGCGACAAGGGCGCCTGGTATAAGGACGAGTGGCGCAAGAAGGTCGAGCGCATCGGCAACCTGAATTACCCCGACGAAGCGCGGCGCAAGCAGATCTACGGCAATTTGCGCCTGATGGTTTCGATCAACCGTGACGGCTCGCTCTTTGAAGTGCTGGTGCTGGAGTCATCCGGACAACCGCTGCTGGATCAGGCAGCGCAGCGCATTGTGCGACTGGCGGCGCCGTTTTCACCGTTTACCGGGGATTTGTCGGATATCGATCGTCTGGAAATCATCCGGACCTGGAAGTTTGCCCGCGGGGACAGACTCTCCAGTAACTGACACCCCACAAATCCCCTGTGGGAGCGGGCTTGCTCGCGAATGCGGTCAATCATTCAACATTAATGTCGACTGACACGACGCCTTCGCGAGCAAGCCCGCTCCCACATTTGATCTGCGTCGACTGCCGAATTGGGGCAATTCCTGCGCATCCTCAGCTTGTCAGTTCGCCCCTCCAACGCCACACTAGCGCTCATGAAGAACGTCAGCCCCAGCTACCTCAAGCATCAATTCCTGATCGCCATGCCTCACATGGTCGACCCGAACTTTGCGCACACCTTGACCTACATCGTCGAGCACACGGCCAATGGTGCCATGGGCCTGGTGGTCAATCGTCCGCAAGACCTCAACCTGGCCGATATCCTCGAGCAACTGCGCCCCGACATCGAACCGCCGGTGCTCTGCCAGCATGTGCCGATCTTCATCGGCGGTCCGGTGCAGACCGATCGCGGTTTTGTCCTGCACCCCTCGGGGCAGAGTTATCAGGCCACCGTCGAGCTTGATGAGAAACTGGCCCTGTCGACCTCCCAGGATGTGCTGTTCGCCATCGCCGACGGCGTCGGTCCGGCGAAAAGCCTGATCGCCCTCGGATACGCTGGCTGGGAAGCCGGGCAGCTGGAAGCGGAACTGGCCCAGAACGCCTGGCTGACCTGCCCGTTCGATGCCGATATTTTGTTCAACACCAGCAGCGAACTGCGCCTGGAAGCAGCGGCCAAGCACCTGGGCGTCAATCTCAGCCTGCTGACCAGCCAGGCGGGACACGCCTGATGGCCCTGCGCCTGATTTTGGGTTTCGATTACGGCACCAAACAGATCGGCGTTGCGGTCGGCCAGGTGATTACCGGCCAGGCCCGCGAGCTGTGCACCTTGAAGGCACAAAACGGTATTCCCGACTGGAATCAGGTCGAAGCCCTGATTAAAGAGTGGAAACCCGATGCCGTGGTGGTTGGCCTACCCTTGAACATGGACGGCACGCCGAGCGACATGTGCCTGCGCGCCGAAAAATTCGCCCGCCGCCTCAATGGCCGCTATAACCTGCCCTTCTATACCCACGATGAGCGCCTGACCACCTTCGAAGCCAAGGGTGAACGGCGTGATCGTGGTGGACAAAAGGGCAGCTACCGCGACAACCCGGTGGACGCCATCGCCGCCGCCCTGCTGCTGCAAGGCTGGCTCGACGAAAATACCGCATTGTTCGAATCCTGAAGAGCCGCAACAAGCGTCTCTACTTAGCGACAACCCGAGCCACCTCTCCAGCAGAATCCGGCTCGGGCCCAAGAAGGAGCAACCATGAGCCTGCCCAATCCCGTTGAACTGATCAGCCAGATGGCGACCCGGCTTGACGCCTATCTGGCCAAACGTGGCATCAGCGAACCGCGCTACATCGGCATTCGCACCGGTGGCGTCTGGGTCGCCCAGGCGTTGCTCGATGAACTGGGCAGCGATTCGCCCCTCGGCACCCTGGACGTCTCCTTCTACCGCGACGACTTCAGCCAGAACGGCCTGCACCCGCAAGTGCGCCCTTCGGCTCTGCCGTTCGAGATCGAAGGCCAGCACCTGGTGCTGATCGACGATGTGCTGATGAGCGGCCGGACCATCCGCGCCGCCCTGAATGAGCTGTTCGACTACGGCCGCCCGGCCAGTGTGACATTGGTGTGCCTGCTGGACCTGGACGCCGGCGAGCTGCCGATCCGCCCGAATGTGGTCGGTGCGACACTGTCGTTGGCAGCCCACGAACGGGTGAAACTGTCCGGCCCGGAACTCAAGCTCGAACTGCAAGACCTCGCCCTTTAATTCGCCCTATTGAGAGTCCCCCTCGCGATGACGCCTCTAGAAACCAAGCGCCCGCTGCAGCTCAATGATCAGGGCCAGCTGCGCCACTTCCTCTCGCTCGACGGTTTGCGCCGCGAGCTGCTGACGGAAATCCTCGACACCGCCGACTCGTTCCTCGAAGTCGGCGCCCGGGCGGTGAAGAAAGTCCCGTTGCTGCGCGGCAAGACCGTGTGCAACGTGTTCTTCGAGAACTCCACCCGCACCCGCACCACCTTCGAACTGGCGGCCCAGCGGCTGTCGGCGGACGTGATCACCCTGAACGTGTCCACGTCGTCGGCAAGCAAGGGCGAAACCCTGCTCGACACCCTGCGCAACCTGGAAGCCATGGCCGCCGACATGTTCGTCGTGCGCCACGGTGATTCCGGCGCGGCGCACTTCATCGCCGAACATGTCTGCCCGCAAGTGGCGATCATCAACGGCGGCGACGGCCGTCACGCCCACCCGACCCAGGGCATGCTCGACATGCTCACCATCCGTCGGCACAAGGGCGGCTTCGAAAACCTTTCGGTGGCTATCGTCGGCGACATCCTGCACTCGCGGGTGGCACGCTCGAACATGCTCGCGCTGAAAACCCTCGGCTGCCCGGACATCCGCGTCATCGCGCCGAAAACCCTGCTGCCGATCGGCATCGAGCAATACGGCGTGAAGGTTTACACCGACATGACCGAAGGCCTGAAAGACGTTGACGTAGTGATCATGCTGCGCCTGCAACGTGAACGCATGACCGGCGGCCTGTTGCCGAGCGAAGGCGAGTTCTACCGCCTGTTCGGTCTGACCACCGCGCGCCTGGCCGGAGCCAAACCGGATTGCATCGTCATGCACCCGGGACCGATCAACCGCGGCGTGGAGATTGAGTCGGAGGTGGCCGACGGCCCGCACTCGGTGATCCTCAACCAGGTCACCTACGGCATCGCAATTCGTATGGCCGTGCTGTCCATGGCCATGAGCGGGCAGACTGCCCAGCGCCAATTCGAGCAGGAGAACGCCCAGTGAAGCTCAGCATTCTCGGCGCCCGCGTCATCGATCCAGCCAGCGGCCTGGATCAAGTTACCGATATCCATATTGAAGCCTGCAAGATCATTGCCCTTGGCGCCGCCCCGGCCGGTTTTGTCGCCGTCGACACCCTCGACGCCAAAGGTCTGATCGCCGCCCCTGGGCTGGTTGACCTGAACGTCGCCCTGCGCGAACCGGGCTACAGCCGTAAAGGTTCAATCGTCAGCGAAACCCGCGCCGCCGCGGCCGGTGGCGTCACCAGCCTGTGCTGCCCGCCGAAAACCAAACCGGTGCTGGACACCTCGGCCGTGGCCGAACTGATCCTCGACCGCGCCCGCGAGGCCGGCAACACCAAAGTCTTCCCGATCGGCGCCCTGAGCAAAGGCCTGGACGGCGAACAGCTGGCCGAGCTCGTTGCCCTGCGCGATGCCGGTTGCGTGGCCTTCGGCAATGGCCTGGACAGCTTCCGCAATACCCGCACCCTGTGCCGGGCACTGGAATACGCCGCAACATTCGACCTGACGGTGATTTTCAACTCTCAGGACCATGACCTGGCAGAAGGTGGCCTGGCTCACGAAGGCCCGACCGCCAGCTTCCTCGGTTTGCCGGGCATTCCGGAAACCGCCGAAACCGTGGCTCTGGCCCGTGATCTGCTGCTGGTCGAGCAAAGTGGCGTGCGCGCGCACTTCAGCCAGCTCACCAGCGCCCGCGGCGTGGCCCTGATCGCTCAGGCCCAGGCTCGCGGCCTGCCGGTGACGGCTGATGTCGCCCTGTACCAGCTGATCCTGACCGACGAAGCCCTGATCGACTTCAGCAGCCTCTATCACGTCCAGCCGCCGCTGCGCACCCGCGCCGACCGCGATGGCCTGCGTGAAGCGGTGAAATCGGGTGTGGTCTCGGCCATCTCCAGTCATCACCAACCCCACGAGCGGGACGCCAAACTGGCGCCGTTCGGGGCCACCGAGCCGGGCATCAGCAGCGTTGAACTGCTGCTGCCGTTGGCGATGACGCTGGTGGAAGACGGTTTGCTGGACCTGCCAACGCTGTTGGCGCGCTTGAGTACCGGACCTGCCGAGGCATTGCGCCTGCCGGCGGGCAAACTGGCGGTAGGTGGACCTGCGGACATCGTGCTGTTCGATCCGTCGGCTTCGACCGTGGCCGGTGAGACCTGGCTGTCCAAAGGCGAAAACTGCCCGTTCATTGGCCACAGCCTGCCGGGCGTGGTACGTTACACCTTGGTGGATGGACGCATTAGCCACCAGGCGTAAGACCGCGTCGCGGCAATCGCGAGCAAGCTCCCACACTGGATCTGTGTCGTTCACAAATCCCCTGTGGGAGCGAGCTTGCTCGCGATGGCTTACTGGAAAGCGCCTCTATTCTGAGCGTTACGCACGGAAACCTGGTCATTCAGCGTCCAGAAGTCATACAGCACCCCCAGAAAGAACAACCCGCCCGTCACCAGGTACAGCAATCCGCTGATCCACTTCCCTTGATACATCCGATGCACGCCGAACACCCCAAGAAACGTCAGCAGAATCCACGCAACGTTGTACTCGATAGGCCCGGCGGTAAAACGCAGGTCAGCTTCACGATCCATGGCAGGGATCAGAAACACGTCGATCAGCCAACCGATACCCAACAAACCGAAGGTGAAGAACCAGATCGTCCCCGTCACCGGCTTGCCGTAATAGAAGCGGTGAGCGCCGGTAAAACCGAAAATCCACAGCAGGTAACCGATCACTTTGCTGTGCGTGTCTTGATGCGGAACGGGCTGTTGATAGGTGTTCATTAAGGACCTCGATTCACACGATAGATAAATATTCTTTAAATCTTTGTGACTTTTTTACGAGTTGCCGACGTATGGCAAATGATACTGTCTCTCCCGTCAAAGCCTTATAACACCTGACGTCTGTTCGACAATCGCGTCCATTTTCCGCTTATTTGGTTCCGTTGACCCCAAGGTTGAATCGACCAACGGCCTCGGAAGGGCCAAAAAAGCTGTTATAAAGTTGCGCGCTAACTTATATGAGCCTTGCCTAATGCGTCCATTTTTCAAGACATGGCTAACCATTTGCCTTTTGATGCCACTGGCCGCCCACGCCACCAATCGTGAGCAACGTCTTCCTAACGTTAATGGTTACACCCAAAAATCCCATGTTTCTGCTCCTTCGAGCAAAAACAAACAGACCGTAAAACGCGCTCCCCAGCTGAGCAGCAACAAAAGCAGCCTGATACCGCCAATGGCGGCCAAGGAAAGCAGCAACGTGCTGAGCCGCGCAGTCAACGTCCTCGGTACACCCTACCGTTGGGGCGGCAGCAGCCCAAGTAAAGGGTTCGACTGCAGTGGCCTGGTGAAATACGCGTTCAACGACGCCACGTTTGACCTGCCACGCACTTCCAACGCCATGGCCAGCGGTCATGGGGAGAAAGTCGATCGCAAGGATCTGAAGCCTGGCGACCTGATTTTCTTCAACATCAAGAGCCGTCAGGTCAATCACGTTGCCATCTACCTGGGCAACGACCGCTTCATCCACGCACCACGTCGTGGCAAGTCGGTGACCATCGACACGCTGAAAAAACCCTTCTGGGAAAGCCACTATGTGGTTGCCAAGCGGGTTACGCCGAAAGAGAAGAACACCCTACAGGTTGTTCAACGCTGATTTGAAGCAAGATCAAAAGATCGTCCGAACGCGGCCCGAACCTGCGGCAGCTCCTACACGGGACTATGCATTTCCCTGTAGGAGCTGCCGCAGGTTCGGGCCGCGTTCGGACGATCTTTTGCTTTAAGCCTCAAAAACCATCCGGCGTGCGCGCCTTCTCCCGCGCATGCTCGCGGCTGATCAAGCCCTTGGTCACCAGCTCCTTCAAGCACATATCCAGCGTCTGCATCCCCAGGTTTCCCCCGGTCTGAATCGACGAGTACATCTGCGCCACCTTGTCTTCGCGGATCAGGTTACGGATCGCTGACGTGCCGAGCATGATTTCGTGGGCCGCGATCCGCCCGCCGCCGATCTTCTTGACCAACGTCTGCGACACCACCGCCAGTAACGACTCGGACAGCATCGAACGGACCATCGACTTCTCGTCCCCCGGAAACACGTCCACCACCCGGTCGATGGTTTTTGCCGCCGATGTCGTGTGCAGCGTGCCAAACACCAGATGACCGGTTTCGGCGGCGGTCAACGCCAGGCGAATGGTCTCCAGATCCCGCATCTCCCCCACCAGAATCACGTCCGGGTCCTCCCGCAGGGCCGAGCGCAGAGCCGTGGCGAAGCTGCGTGTATCGCGATGGACTTCACGCTGATTGATCAAACATTTGCGCGACTCGTGGACGAACTCGATCGGGTCTTCGATGGTGAGGATGTGGTGGTGACGATGGGTGTTCAGGTGATCGATCATCGCCGCCAGGGTGGTGGATTTGCCGGAACCGGTCGGCCCGGTCACCAGCACCAGCCCCCGCGGTGCTTCGGTAATCTTGCGAAACACTTCCCCCATACCGAGGTCGTCCATGCTCAGGACTTTGGACGGAATGGTCCGGAACACCGCGCCAGCACCACGATTGTGGTTGAACGCGTTAACCCGAAAACGCGCCACGCTGGGCACGTCAAAGGAAAAGTCGGTCTCCAGGTGCTTCTCGAAGTCCACCCGCTGAGTGTCGTTCATGATGTCGTAGATCAGCGCCTGCACCTGCTTGTGGTCCAGGGCTGGCAGGTTGATGCGCCGCACATCGCCGTCGACCCGAATCATCGGTGGCAGGCCGGCAGACAGATGCAAGTCGGACGCGCCCTGTTTCGCGCTGAAAGCCAGCAGCTCAGTGATATCCATAGCGTTCCTCAATTCCAGTAGAATGCCGCGAACCTTCAGACCGCCGGCGCCTCTTGATGTCCACGATAGCAGACAACATCGCTCAGGTTAGTTCACGTATCCACGCCGCTGCCGTCGCCGCAAAGCGCGACGAAGACAGCGTCCAGCTGCTGGCCGTGAGCAAGACCAAGCCCGCCGAAGCCCTGCGCGAAGCGTATGCCGCGGGGCTACGCGATTTTGGCGAGAACTACCTGCAGGAAGCCCTGAGCAAACAGCTCGAATTGGCCGACCTGCCCTTGATCTGGCACTTCATTGGCCCCATTCAATCGAACAAGACTCGCGCTATCGCCGAGCACTTCGCCTGGGTGCATTCCGTGGATCGTTTGAAAATCGCACAACGCCTGTCCGAACAACGTCCTGCCGATTTGCCGCCTCTGAACATCTGCATCCAGGTCAACGTCAGTGGTGAAGCCAGCAAATCCGGCTGCACCCCGGCCGACCTGCCGGCCCTGGCCAATGCCATCAGCGAACTGCCGCGCATCAAGCTGCGCGGGTTGATGGCAATCCCCGAGCCGACTGAAGATCGCGCCGCCCAGGATGCCGCTTTTGCTGCCGTGCAGCTTCTGCAAGCCAGCCTAAACCTGCCGCTCGACACACTTTCCATGGGCATGAGCCACGACCTCGAGTCGGCCATCGCCATGGGCGCCACCTGGGTCCGTATCGGTACGGCCCTGTTTGGTGCCCGCGACTACGGTCAGCCTTGAAATATGGCTGACTCCTCTCTTTATAAGGACCTGACATGAGCAAGACTCGTATTGCCTTTATCGGTGCCGGCAACATGGCCGCCAGCCTGATCGGCGGCCTGCGCGCCAAAGGTCTGGACGCCGCGCAGATCCGCGCCAGCGATCCGGGCGCTGAAAGCCGCGCTCGCGTGAACGCTGAACACGGTATCGACGTGTTCGCCGACAACGCCGAAGCCATCCAGGGCGCCGAAGTCGTCGTACTGGCGGTCAAACCTCAAGCGATGAAAGCCGTCTGCGAAGCACTTCGCCCAAGCCTCCAGCCGAATCAACTGGTGGTCTCGATTGCGGCCGGCATCACCTGCGCCAGCATGAACAACTGGCTCGGCGCCCAACCGATCGTGCGTTGCATGCCCAACACCCCGGCGCTGCTGCGCCAGGGCGTGAGCGGTTTGTTCGCCACGGCTGAAGTGAACACCGAGCAACGCCAACAGGCGCAAGAACTGCTGTCCGCCGTCGGCATCGCACTGTGGCTGGATGAAGAGCAGCAACTGGACGCGGTCACCGCCGTTTCCGGCTCGGGCCCTGCGTACTTCTTCCTGCTCATCGAGGCCATGACCGCCGCCGGCGTGAAGCTCGGCCTGCCAGCAGACATCGCTGCACAACTGACCCTGCAAACCGCTTTGGGCGCTGCTCACATGGCCGTGGCCAGTGACGTCGACGCTGCGGAACTGCGTCGTCGCGTGACGTCACCTGCGGGCACGACGGAAGCGGCGATCAAGTCGTTCCAGGCCGGCGGCTTCGAAGCCCTGGTAGAAAAAGCACTTGGCGCCGCTGCGCACCGCTCGGCCGAGATGGCCGAACAATTGGGTCAATAAGGAGCCTTACATGATTGGATTGAACACTGCTGCGGTCTACGTGCTGCAAACCCTCGGCAGCCTGTACCTGCTGATCGTGCTTCTGCGCTTTGTGCTGCAACTGGTACGCGCAAACTTCTACAACCCGCTCTGCCAGTTCGCCGTGAAAGCCACTCAGCCGCTGCTCAAGCCGTTGCGCCGGATCATCCCGAGCATGTTCGGCCTGGACATGTCCTCGCTGGTGCTGGCGATCCTCGTGCAGCTGGCACTGATGGCCCTGACTCTGCTGCTGACTTACGGCACCACCGGTAACCCGCTGCAATTGCTGCTCTGGTCGCTGATCGGCGTGACCGCGCTGTTCCTGAAGATTTTCTTCTTTGCCCTGATCATCAGCGTGATCCTGTCCTGGGTCGCGCCGGGCAGCCATAACCCTGGCGCCGAGCTGGTGAACCAGATCTGCGAGCCAGCCCTGGCACCGTTCCGCAAGATCCTGCCGAACCTCGGCGGCCTGGATATTTCGCCGATCCTGGCGTTCATGGTGCTCAAGCTGATCGACATGCTGGTGATCAACAACCTCGCCGCCATGACGATGATGCCGGAAATCCTGCGTCTACTGATCTGACCCGGTGAGCTACTTTCGCTGGGACGGTGACGACCTGATTCTGGAATGTCACCTGCAACCGGCGGCCCGCAGCGATGATTTCTGCGGGCTGCATGGGGATCGATTGAAGATTCGCCTGACGGCGCCGCCGGTTGAAGGCAAGGCCAACGCGTATTTGATGGCGTTTTTGGCCAAGGCGTTTGGGGTTTCCAAGAGCCAGGTGAGTTTGATTAGCGGGGAGTTGAATCGGCAGAAGCGGGTGCGGATTTGCTCGCCGAAGAAGCTGCCGGATTTGCCGGGGTTGGTGCGACAGAGCTGATAGACCGAGGCGCTGCATTCGCAAGCAAGCCCGCTCCCACAAGGGAACGCATTCCAATGTGGGAGCGGGCTTGCTCGCGAATGGCGCGCCTCGGTCCAGCTGAATGAAATCAGCCCCGGCCTTTGCTTGCTGCTAGGGGCAGCGGTCTTTAGACTTACGCCTCATTTCAACGAGAGCAGGGTCGATGCCAGCTGCCTTCCCCCCCGATTCTGTTGGTCTGGTGACGCCGCAAGTGGCGCACTTCAGCGAACCCCTGGCCTTGGCCTGCGGCCGTTCGCTCCCAGCTTATGACCTGATCTACGAAACCTACGGCACGCTGAATGCCGCGGCGAGCAACGCCGTGCTGATCTGCCACGCCTTGTCCGGTCATCATCACGCTGCCGGCTTCCACAGCCCCGACGACCGCAAACCCGGTTGGTGGGATAGCTGCATCGGCCCCGGCAAGCCGATCGACACCAACAAATTCTTCGTAGTCAGCCTCAACAACCTCGGCGGTTGCAACGGCTCTACCGGCCCGAGCAGCATCAATCCGGAAACCGGCAAGCCATTCGGCGCCGACTTCCCGGTGCTGACCGTGGAAGATTGGGTTCACAGCCAGGCGCGCCTGGCAGACCGCATCGGCATCGGCCAATGGGCCGCCGTGATTGGCGGCAGTCTCGGTGGCATGCAGGCGATGCAGTGGAGCATCACCTACCCGGATCGCATTCGTCACTGCTTGGCCATCGCTTCGGCCCCCAAGCTGTCGGCACAGAACATTGCCTTCAACGAAGTGGCACGTCAGGCGATCCTCACCGACCCCGAATTCCACGGCGGTTCGTTCCAGGAAGCGGGCGTGATCCCCAAGCGTGGCTTGATGCTGGCGCGGATGGTCGGGCACATCACGTACCTGTCCGATGACTCGATGGGTGAGAAATTCGGTCGTGGCCTGAAGAGCGAAAAGCTCAACTACGACTTCCACAGCGTCGAGTTCCAGGTCGAAAGCTACCTGCGTTATCAAGGCGAAGAGTTCTCCGGACGTTTCGACGCCAACACGTACCTGCTGATGACCAAGGCACTGGACTACTTCGATCCGGCGGCGAACTTCGACGATGACCTGGCGAAAACCTTCGCCAACGCCCAGTCCAAGTTCTGCGTAATGTCTTTCACCACCGACTGGCGCTTCTCCCCTGCCCGCTCGCGGGAACTGGTGGACGCGCTGATGGCGGCCAAGAAAGACGTCTGCTACCTCGAGATCGACGCTCCGCAAGGCCACGACGCCTTCCTGATTCCGATCCCGCGCTACTTGCAGGCATTCAGCAATTACATGAACCGCATTACGTTGTGAGAAAGCCATGAGAGCTGATCTGGAAATCATCCAGGAATGGATCCCCGCCGGTAGCCGCGTACTCGACCTCGGCTGCGGCGACGGTGAGCTGCTGACCTGGTTGCGCGATAACAAGCAAGTGACCGGCTATGGCCTGGAAAACGACCCGGACAACATCGCCGAATGCGTGGCCAAGGGCATCAACGTGATTGAGCAGGACCTGGACAAGGGCCTGGGCAACTTTGCCAGCAACAGCTTCGACGTCGTGGTCATGACCCAGGCGCTGCAGGCCGTGCACTACCCGGACAAGATCCTCGACGAAATGCTGCGCGTCGGTCGCCAGTGCATCATCACCTTCCCCAATTTCGGTCACTGGCGCTGCCGCTGGTACCTGGCGAGCAAGGGCCGGATGCCGGTGTCCGATTTTCTGCCGTACACCTGGTACAACACGCCGAACATCCACTTTTGCACTTTCGAAGACTTTGAAGCGTTGTGTCGCGAACGTGAAGCCAGGGTCATTGATCGGCTTGCCGTGGATCAACAGCACCGCCACGGGTGGGCCAGTAAGCTATGGCCTAATCTATTAGGTGAAATCGGTATTTACCGCGTCAGCAGCCCCGGGCTGCAAGACCACAAGGTCGCGGTCTGAGTCACGACACTTCGAGGAGAATGAACATGGGTCGTCTAGCGCTGTTTGTACTTACTGCCTGCCTGAGCGTCACCGCCATGGCCGCCGACGTCATCAAAGGCGAGCGCAAAGAAACCTTTGGCGATGTAACGGTGCACTACAACACCTTCAACTCCACTTTTCTGACACCGGACATTGCCAAAGCGGCCGGGCTGACGCGAAGCAAGAACCAGGGCGTGATAAACGTCTCCGTGCTCAAGGATGGCAAACCACTGACCGCTGAAGTCAGCGGATCGGTGAAAGACCTGACCAGCCAGACCGTACCGTTGAAGTTCAAACAGATCACTGAACAAGGCGCGATCTACTACATCGCCCAGTTCCCGGTCGATCAACAGGAAGTCCGCACCTTCGACATCAAGGTGCAGAACGGCGATAAAATCAACACCATCAATTTCAACCAAGAGCTCTTCCCCGGCGAATGATCAACTTCACGCAACTCGTACTGGCCAGCCACAACGCCGGCAAACTCAAGGAACTTCAGGCCATGCTCGGCGAATCGGTGCAACTGCGCTCGATCGGCGAGTTCAGCAGCGTCGAACCTGAAGAAACCGGCTTGTCGTTCGTCGAAAACGCCATCCTCAAGGCCCGCAATGCCGCGCGCATCTCCGGCCTGCCAGCGCTGGCCGACGATTCGGGGTTGGCCGTGGATTTCCTCGGCGGTGCGCCGGGAATCTACTCGGCGCGTTACGCCGATGGTCAGGGCGATGCGGCGAACAACGCCAAACTGCTCGACGTATTGAAGGACGTGCCGCAAGCCGAGCGCGGTGCACAGTTCGTCTGTGTGCTGGCGCTGGTGCGTCATGCCGACGATCCGTTGCCGATCCTTTGCGAAGGCCTGTGGCACGGCCGCATCCTGCCGCAAGCCAGCGGCGAACACGGTTTTGGTTACGATCCGCTGTTCTGGGTGCCGGAACGCGACTGCTCCAGCGCCGAACTGAGCCCGAGCGACAAGAACCTCATCAGCCACCGCGCCCGTGCAATGGATCTGCTGCGCCAGCGTCTGGGCCTGAAATGATCCATGACTCATCCGCGTCGCCGCTGATCTTCGGCGGCGACGCCCAATCGCCTCGGGCCGCCCTGCCTGTGCTGCCGCCCCTGGCGCTGTACATCCACATCCCGTGGTGTGTGCGCAAATGTCCTTATTGCGACTTCAATTCCCACACCGCCAGCCCGGTGTTGCCGGAAGAAGAATATGTGGACGCGCTGCTGGCCGACCTCGATCAGGACCTGCATGCGGTTTACGGCCGTGAGCTGAGTTCGATCTTCTTTGGTGGCGGCACGCCGAGCCTGTTCAGCGCCGAGGCGTTGGGCCGTTTGCTCAAAGGCGTCGAGCAGCGCATTCCGTTCGCCAGCGACATCGAAATTACCCTGGAAGCCAATCCTGGGACGTTCGAGCAAGAGAAGTTCGTCGCCTACCGGGCGCTGGGCATCAATCGCCTGTCGATCGGCATCCAGAGCTTTCAGGAAGAGAAGCTCAAGGCCCTGGGGCGGATTCACAACGGTGACGAAGCGGTACGTGCCGCCGGCATGGCCCGTCAGGCCGGGTTCGATAACTTCAATCTGGACCTGATGCACGGTTTGCCCGATCAGTCCCTGGACGACGCCCTGAGCGATCTGCGCCAGGCCATCGCCCTGAAGCCGACCCACTTGTCCTGGTATCAGCTGACCCTGGAACCGAACACGGTGTTCTGGAACCAGCCGCCAACGCTGCCGGAAGACGACATGTTGTGGGACATTCAGGAGGCCGGTCAGGCGCTGTTGGCCGAGCACGGTTACGCGCAATACGAAGTCTCGGCGTATGCCCAGCCCGGCCGTCCGGCGCGGCATAACCTCAATTACTGGAGTTTCGGCGACTTCATCGGTATAGGTGCCGGGGCTCACGGCAAGCTCAGCCACCCGGACGGGCGCATCGTCCGTACCTGGAAGACCCGCCTGCCGAAGGACTACCTCAACCCGGCCAAAAGCTTCAAGGCTGGGGAGAAAACCCTGACCAATGAAGAACTGCCGTTCGAGTTCCTGATGAACGCCTTGCGTCTGACCGAGGGTGTGGAATCGCGACTGTACCCGGAACGCACCGGGATGAGCCTGGAAAGCCTCGCCGAAGGCCGCCGGGTCGCCGAACAAAGTGGCTTGTTGCAGGTCGAACCGTCACGTCTGGCGGCCACCGAGCGCGGACAACTGTTTCTCAATGACTTGCTGCAGACATTTCTGAGCTGATTTCAGCCTTAAGGGAAAACGAATGGATTTGATACTCGACCTGCTCGCCACCGCGTCCCGCTGGAGCCGTAGCAACCTGTCTGAAATCGCTCTGGCACTGGTGGGCTGCCTGCTGGTGTTGTTTGGCGCCGATATCAAAGGCTGGGTCGACCAACGCCTGGGCAGCATCGCCGGCGCCTTGCGCGTCCCGCTGATGGCCCTGCTGTGCATGATCGGCAGCGGCGTCGCGCTGATCTACGCCACGCCGTGGATCATCAAAGGCCTGAGCCAGTTCAACAACTACAGCCTGGCGCCGGTGTTGTTGGTGGTGCTGGTGTTGATTGGCGTCGTCGCAGACCGCCGCTAACCCCCTGGCACAACACAAAACAAATGTGGGAGCGGCGGTGCGACGATTCGACTTGCTCGCGAAAGCGGTGTGTCATTCAACTTAAATGTCGACTGACACGACGCCTTCGCGAGCAAGCCCGCTCCCACATTGGGTATTGCGTACGGTTTAGGACTGTTTCTCGAACTTCAGATCCCACACGCCATGCCCAAGACGTTCGCCGCGGCGTTCGAACTTGGTGATCGGGCGCTCGGTCGGGCGCGGGACGCATTTGCCGTCTTCGGCCAGGTTGCGATAACCCGGCGCAACGTTCATCACTTCCAGCATGTACTCGGCGTACGGTTCCCAATCGGTGGCCATGTGCAGCACACCGCCGACCTTCAACTTGCTGCGCACCAGTTCAGCGAACGACGCCTGAACGATACGGCGCTTGTGGTGGCGGCTCTTGTGCCATGGGTCCGGGAAAAACAGCATCAGGCGATCGAGGCTGTTGTCGGCCACGCAGCGGTTGAGCACTTCAATCGCATCGCAATCGTAGACCCGCAGGTTGGTCAGGCCCTGAGTCAGCACGCCATTGAGCAGCGCTCCCACACCCGGACGGTGCACTTCCACGCCGATGAAATCCTGCTCTGGAGAGGCTGCGGCCATTTCCAGCAGCGAATGGCCCATGCCGAAACCGATTTCCAGCGAGCGCGGTGCCGAACGACCGAACACCTGATCGAAGTCCACCGGCGCATCGGCCAGAGGCAACACGAACAGCGGCGTGCCCTGTTCCAGACCTTTTTGCTGGCCTTCGGTCATGCGCCCGGCGCGCATCACAAAACTCTTGATGCGGCGGTGTTGGCGCTCTTCGCCTTCTTCCGGCTGGATAGGCGTTTCGTTTGATTCAGTCATCAATGGCTCTTACTTGATCAGACCATCCAGCGGCGAGGAGGCGCTGGCATAGAGTTTTTTCGGCATGCGGCCGGCGAGGTAGGCCAAGCGACCTGCCACGATGGCGTGTTTCATGGCTTCAGCCATCATGATCGGCTGCTGGGCATGGGCGATAGCCGAGTTCATCAGCACCGCTTCGCAACCCAGTTCCATGGCGATGGTTGCATCGGAGGCGGTACCGACACCGGCATCCACCAACACCGGGATCTTGGCTTCTTCGAGGATGATCTGCAGGTTGTACGGGTTGCAGATCCCCAGGCCCGTGCCGATCAGGCCGGCCAGCGGCATCACCGCGATGCAGCCGATTTCCGCCAGTTGACGGGCAATGATCGGGTCATCGCTGGTGTAGACCATCACGTCAAAACCTTCCTTGACCAGCACTTCGGCGGCCTTGAGGGTTTCGATCACGTTGGGGAACAGGGTTTTCTGGTCCGCCAGCACTTCCAGCTTCACCAGGTTGTGGCCACCGAGCAGCTCACGGGCCAGGCGGCAGGTGCGCACAGCCTCGGTAGCGTCGAAGCAACCGGCGGTGTTAGGCAGAAAGGTGTAGCGATCCGGCGACAGGACTTCGAGCAGGTTCGGTTCGCCCGGGTTCTGGCCGAGGTTGGTGCGGCGCACGGCGAAGGTGACGATCTCGGCACCCGAGGCTTCGATGGCCAGGCGGGTTTCTTCCATGTCGCGGTACTTGCCGGTACCTACCAGCAAACGTGACTGGTAAGTACGACCGGCCAGGACGAAGGGCTTGTCGCTACGAACGATGCTCATGGGAAATCCTCTGTAGGGGTGAGGTTCTTGCAGAATTCTGTGCCCATAAGGGCCGGACGACTAGCCGCCGCCGATAGCGTGCACCACTTCGACGGAATCGCCGTCGTTCAGCGTGGTTTCTGCGTGCTGGCTGCGCGGGACGATATCCAGATTGAGTTCGACCGCCACCCGGCGTCCGGTCAGCTCCAGACGGGTCAGCAGGGCCGCAACGGTTTCACCGTCGGGCAGTTCAAGGGATTCGCCGTTCAACTGAATGCGCATGCCGGAAGCCGCCATCATTTTTAGGGGCTGGCATTCTAGCCCGATCAGTCTTGGCGACCCAAGCCATTCGTCTTGTAACTAGATTCTGTAGGAGCTGCCGAAGGCTGCGATCTTTCGATATTTAAAAGAGCAAGATCAAAAGATCGCAGCCTGCGGCAGCTCCTACAGGGTCAGCTCAACCGCCAGGCGGCAAGCCCCAGGCAGAACCAGCCGACCAGAAACGCCAGGCCGCCGAAGGGGGTGATGATCCCGAGCTTGCTGACGCCGGTTATGGTCAACAGGTACAGACTGCCGGAAAACAGCAGTATGCCGATGACAAATGATGCACCCGCCCACGTGATCAGGCGACCGGGAATCTGCGTGGCCAGCAGTGCAACGCCCAGCAAGGCCAACGTGTGCACCAATTGGTAGGTCACGCCGGTGTGGAAAATCGCCAGGTACTCGGGCGTCAGGCGGCTTTTCAAGCCATGGGCGGCAAACGCGCCAAGGGCAACGCCGGTGAAGCCGAAGAAAGCGACCAGCATCAGAAAGCCACGCAGCATGAAGAACTCCAGTCAGACTCGATCCACAGGGTCTGTATAATGGCCCGCTCAACGGGTTCGGCCAAGCCATCTCTATGCTGCGTTTATTTTTGCGACGATTCACGAAGGCCCTGCTCTGGTTCGCGGGTGGCAGCGTATTGCTGGTGCTGATCTTTCGCGTGGTACCGCCACCGGGAACCGCGTTGATGGTCGAGCGCAAGGTCGAATCCTGGTTCGACGGCGAGCCCATCGACCTGCAACGCACCTGGAAACCCTGGGATGAAATCTCTGACGACCTGAAAGTCGCGGTGATTGCCGGCGAGGATCAGAAATTCCCGGAGCATTGGGGTTTTGACTTTGGCGCGATCCAGGCCGCACTGACCCACAACGAACTCGGCGGAACGATTCGCGGCGCCAGCACCCTGAGTCAGCAGGTCTCGAAGAATCTGTTTCTGTGGTCCGGCCGCAGCTGGCTACGCAAAGGCCTGGAAGCCTGGTTTACCGGGCTGATCGAAGTGTTCTGGCCCAAGCAGCGAATTCTTGAGGTGTATCTGAACAGCGTCGAGTGGGATGACGGGGTGTTTGGCGCGGAAGCAGCAGCCAGGCATCACTTTGGCGTCGGCGCTCGCTCGCTGTCCCGGCAGCAGGCCAGTTTGCTGGCGGCGGTGTTGCCTAACCCGCGAGTGTGGAGTGCCAGTCATCCAACTAACTACGTCGCACGGCGAGCGGGATGGATTCGACAGCAGATGAGTCAGCTCGGTGGCGACAGCTACCTTGCAGGGCTCAATGATTCGCGGCGGGCGCCTTGGGCACAGTAACGCCGCAAATCCCCTGTGGGAGCGGGCTTGCTCGCGAAGGCGTCGTGTCAGTCAACATCATTGCTGGATGACACACCCCTTTCGCGAGCAAGCCCGCTCCCACATGGGTTATATGTTGGGTACAAACAAAAACGCCCCGATCAATGATCGGGGCGTTTTTTTATGCCGGAGCTGCGGTTAGGCGGCAATCGACAACTTGAGCTTGTTCATCGCGCTCTTCTCGAGCTGACGAATACGCTCGGCCGACACGTTGTACTTCTGCGCCAGGTCGTGCAGCGTGGCTTTTTCTTCTGCCAGCCAGCGCTGGTAGAGGATGTCACGACTGCGGTCGTCCAGCACTTCAAGCGCTTCGTGCAGGTTGTGGTTCGAGTTGTCGCTCCAGTCAGCATCTTCCAGTTGACGGGCCGGGTCGTACCGGTGGTCTTCCAGATAGTTGGCCGGCGATTGGAAAGCACTGTCGTCGTCCGCTTCCGCGGCCGGGTCGAAGGCCATGTCATGGCCGGTCAGGCGACTTTCCATCTCACGCACTTCCCGCGGCTCTACGCCGAGGCTTTCCGCCACACGGTGGACTTCCTCGTTGTTCAGCCACGCCAGACGCTTCTTCTGGCTGCGCAGGTTGAAGAACAGCTTGCGCTGGGCCTTGGTGGTCGCGACTTTCACAATGCGCCAGTTGCGCAGGATGAACTCGTGGATTTCCGCCTTGATCCAGTGCACAGCGAACGAAACCAGACGCACACCCATTTCCGGGTTGAAGCGCTTCACGGCCTTCATCAGGCCAACGTTGCCTTCCTGAATCAGGTCAGCCTGAGCCAGACCGTAGCCGGAATAGCTACGGGCGATATGTACAACAAAGCGCAGGTGGGCGAGCACCATCTGCCGAGCCGCCCCCAAATCCTGCTCATAATAGAGACTCTCGGCCAGTTCACGCTCCTGCTCCGGCGTCAGCAATGGAATGCTGTTCACCGTGTGCACATAAGCCTCCAGGTTCGCACCCGGGACCAGAGCATATGCAGGTTGCAAAGAATTGGTCATACGAAAAAACCTCCCACTTACATAACTCGTGCAGTTCAGCACTGCGAAAATTGACCGGAAACCGAAAGACAAGTTCCCATAAACGCTGAAAGGTCAATACGAGCAAAATGATACTACTTAGGCGCAAGCTCCCTCAGGTGGCGTGCGACTGCAATCCATGCACCGATATACCCCAACAGCACCGCGCCAAGCAAGAGAGACAGACCGTCGGCAACTGGCACTCCGGCCAGCGCGAAATCACTGCCGTACAGTCCGGCCAGCCCCACCACCGCGTCGTTCAACCAATCAAGGCCGAACGCCAATACGCCCCAGGAAAGAATCCCCGCACCGAAGCCATAAAGCGCACCCATGTACAGAAAGGGCCTGCGCACATAGCTGTCAGTGCCGCCGACGAGTTTAATCACTTCTATCTCTGTGCGGCGGTTTTCAATATGAAGACGAATGGTATTGCCTATCACCAAAAGTAATGCAGAAACCAGAAGCACGGTCAGACCGAAGACAAAACGGTCACCCAGCTTGAGGATGGCTGCCAGACGCTCGACCCAGACTAGATCAAGTTGCGCCTGTTGTACCTTGGGCAACTCGGAAAGTTTTTGTCGTAATGCTTCAAGGGCTGGCTTATCGACTTCGTTCGGCGTCACCAAAACCACGCCTGGCAGCGGGTTTTCCGGCAGTTCCTTGAGCGCCTCGCCCAAACCCGACTGCTGCTGAAACTCTTCCAGCGCCTGATCGCGGCCGACATATTCAGCATCAGCTACGCCAGGCATGCCTTTAATCTGCTCGCGCAACGACTCGCCTTCAGCGGGGCTGGTGTCGATTTGCAGGTACAGGGAAATCTGCGCCGCACGCTGCCAGGAACCGCCAAGACGCTCGACGTTACTTAGCAAAAGTGACAGGCCCATCGGCAAACTCAGGGCAACCGCCATCACCATGCAGGTGAAGAAGCTACCGATGGGCTGCTTGCCCAAACGACGCAAGCTATCGAGCAGGCTGGCGCGATGGCTCTCGACCCAGGCACGAAACAATGTGGCGAAATCCGGACCGTCATCATCGTCGCGTTTTTTCTTTTGAGGTTGCTGATCGGCGGCCTTAGGGGCCACGCGCTCGGAAACCTTGGGGCTGCGTGTCGCACTCATACGCCGGCCTCCCCGTCGCCGATCAATCGGCCGCGTTGCAGGGTCAGCATGCGGTGGCGCATGCGGGCGATCAGTGCCAGGTCGTGACTGGCAATCAACACGCTGGTGCCCAAACGGTTGATGTCTTCGAACACGCCCATGATTTCTGCCGCCAGACGTGGATCGAGGTTACCGGTCGGTTCGTCCGCCAGCAGCAAGGCCGGGCGGTGAACGATGGCGCGGGCGATGCCGACGCGCTGCTGCTGACCGGTGGACAGGTCGCCAGGATACAAATCGGTTTTGTCCGACAGCGCCACGCGCTCCAGCGCCGAATCGACGCGCTTGGCGATCTCGGCCTTGGACAGCCCAAGTATCTGCAAGGGCAGCGCGATGTTGTTGAATACCGTGCGATCGAACAGCAGCTGGTGATTCTGGAACACCACACCGATCTGCCGCCGCAGGTAAGGAATCTGTGCGTTGCTGATGGTGCTCAGGTCTTGCCCGGCCAGCAGCAATTTGCCGGTGGTCGGACGCTCCATCGCCAGCAGCAGGCGCAACAAGGTGCTTTTACCGGCGCCAGAGTGGCCGGTCACAAACAAAAACTCGCCCCGACGGACTCGAAAGCTCAGCTCATGCAAGCCGACGTGACCGTTCGGGTAGCGCTTACCGACCTGTTCGAAACGAATCATGAACGCTCCCGCTCGGCAAACAGTGCCTGGACAAAGGGTTCTGCTTCAAAAGTACGCAAATCATCGATGCCTTCACCGACGCCGATGTAGCGAATCGGCAGGCCAAACTGCTTGGCGAGGGCGAAAATCACCCCGCCTTTGGCGGTGCCATCGAGCTTGGTCAGCGCCAGGCCGGTCAGTTCGACGGTCTGGTTGAATTGTTTGGCCTGGCTGATTGCGTTCTGCCCCGTACCGGCATCAAGCACCAACAGCACCTCGTGAGGCGCGTCGGCGTCGAGTTTGCTGATAACCCGGCGAACCTTCTTCAACTCTTCCATCAAATTGTCTTTGGTGTGCAGGCGACCGGCGGTGTCGGCGATCAATACGTCGATGCCCCGGGCCTTGGCCGCTTGCACGGCATCGAAGATAACCGAAGCCGAGTCCGCGCCGGTGTGCTGGGCGATGACCGGGATCTTGTTGCGCTCGCCCCAGACCTGCAATTGTTCGACGGCGGCGGCGCGGAAGGTATCGCCGGCCGCAAGCATGACTTTCTTGCCTTCGAGCTGCAGCTTCTTCGCCAGTTTGCCGATGGTGGTGGTCTTGCCCGCACCGTTGACGCCGACGACCAGAATCACGAACGGCTTGGTCTGCGAAGTGATTTTCAGCGGTTGCTCGACGGGCTTGAGCATCGCCGCGAGTTCCGCCTGCAGGGACTTGTACAGCGCGTCGGCATCGGCCAGTTCTTTGCGAGCGACCTTCTGGGTCAGGCGCTGAATGATCACCGAAGTCGCCTCGACACCCACATCGGCGGTTAGCAGACGGGTTTCGATGTCTTCGAGCAGCTCGTCATCGATGATCTTCTTGCCCAGGAACAGGCTGGCCATGCCTTCGCCGATGCTGGCGCTGGTCTTGGACAAGCCTTGTTTCAGGCGGGCGAAGAAACCGGCTTTGGTTTCTTCAGTACGCGCGGGCTCGGCAGGCGCTTCGACGGGAACCACAGGTGCGGCGGCAACGGGAGCGACGACCGGTGCCGGCGCTTGAACAACCGGAGCAACCGGAGCAACGAATGCGGGCACAGGTTCCGGAACAACCGGTTCAGGCTCGGCCACCACCACTGGCGCGACAACCGGCTCAACCACTGGCGCTTGAACGGGTTCAGGAGCAAAGGCAGTCGGGGCTGGAATGGGTGGTGTAACGTGCGGTGCCAGCTCATCTATGACCAATGCCACCGGCTCTTCCGCCACTGGCAACGTCAGCCATGGCTCGGCAACGGGCGTGAGCGGCACCTGGGCCACGACTTCGGCGACGACATCAGGCTCAGGCTCGGTGACCGGTTGCAGCACCGGCTCGGCGATCGGCAAGACAATCGGCGCGGGCTCTTCTTCTATTACCGGCGCAGGCGTTGGCTCAGGAAGTGGTTGTGGCTGTTCGACGACGGGTTCCTGCGGCTTTTTGCGCAGCCATCCGAACAGGCTTTTCTTCTCACCAGCCGCAGCTGGGGCTTTCTTGTCGTCGTTGGAACCAAACATGGAGGACGGCTATCTCACGGTAGCGACGCGCCAAAGGGCGCCTCGGCAAATAAATATTCGATGCAGAACAGACTGCGATTGACCCAGCTTGTTCACGCGCAACATTTTGTCGAGGTGCAAACAGCACCTAAAAGGTCGACTAATACGAAGGACTGGAACGGCATCGTCGGCGAAAACGCAGAGTTTAGCTGACAAACTCAAAGCTTTAGCCGTAAACCCAAACAACCTGCTGACTGATCAAAGGCCTGATAGGCGTGGCCGCCAGTAAAACGGATCAGTATCCTAGCACCCTCTCGCCCGCCGACGCTAAGACCAAGCGGGCAGCCCCAAAGGTTTAAAAACGAATGAATGCTCTAGCCCGCCGCGCTGCAGGCCTGCTGCTCAGCACAGTTTGTCTGCCCCTTTCGGCCCTGGCTGCCGATCCACAACCCACCCACGAATTCACCCTCGATAACGGCCTGAAGGTCGTCGTGCGCGAAGACCATCGCGCGCCGGTGGTGGTTTCCCAAGTCTGGTACAAGGTCGGCTCTAGCTACGAGACCCCGGGTCAGACCGGTTTGTCCCACGCTCTGGAACACATGATGTTCAAGGGCAGCGAGAAAGTCGGCCCCGGCGAAGCTTCGCTGATCCTGCGCGACCTCGGCGCCGAAGAGAACGCGTTCACCAGCGATGACTTCACGGCGTATTACCAGGTGCTGGCCCGCGACCGTCTGGGCGTGGCCTTCGAGCTGGAAGCCGATCGCATGGCCAGCCTGCGTCTGCCGGCCGACGAGTTCGCCCGCGAGATCGAAGTCATTAAAGAAGAACGTCGCCTGCGCACTGACGACAAGCCGATGTCCAAGGCCTACGAACGCTTCAAGGCCATGGCCTACCCGGCCAGCGGTTACCACACGCCGACCATCGGCTGGATGGCTGACCTGGACCGCATGAAAGTCGAAGAGCTGCGCCATTGGTACCAATCCTGGTACGTGCCGAACAACGCCACGTTGGTGGTGGTGGGCGACGTGACCCCGGACGAGGTCAAAACCCTGGCCCAGCGCTACTTCGGTCCGATCGCCAAACGTGATGTGCCACCGGCGAAAATCCCGCTGGAACTGGCCGAACCCGGCGAACGGCAGATCACCCTGCACGTGAAGACCCAATTGCCGAGCCTGATGCTGGGTTTCAACGTGCCAAGCATCGCAACCGCTGAAGACAAACGCTCGGTCAACGCCTTGCGCCTGATCTCCGCCCTGCTCGACGGTGGCTACAGCGGACGCATCCCGACGCAACTGGAGCGCGGCGAAGAGCTGGTGTCCGGCGGTTCGTCGAGCTACGACGCCTACACCCGTGGCGACAGTCTGTTCACGTTGTCGGCAACGCCCAATACCCAGAAAAACAAAACCATGGCCCAGGCTGAAGCAGGCCTGTGGAAGTTGCTCGAACAGCTGAAAACCACCGCGCCGTCCACTGAGGAACTGGAACGCGTCCGCGCACAGGTCATCGCCGGCCTGGTCTACGAGCGGGACTCGATCACCAGCCAGGCCACCGCCATTGGCCAACTGGAAACTGTTGGCCTGTCGTGGAAGCTGATGGACACCGAACTCGCCGAGCTGGAAAGCGTGACCCCGGAAGACATCCAGAAAGCCGCCAAGCTGTATTTCACCCGCGAACGTCTCAGTGTCGCCCATGTACTGCCAGAGGAGACGACTCATGAGTGAGCGTAAAAAACCGCGCCTGGCCCTGATGGGCCTGATCGCTGTCGCATTGATCGGGTCTGCCGCATTTTACTTTTCAAAGACCGACGAATCCAAGGCCAGCGAAGCCCTCGACAAGGCCAAGGCCAGCCAGAAGCTGCAATCGCTGGCTGAACTCGACGGCAAAGCGCCAAGCCACCGCACCCTGGACGTGCAGACCTGGAAAACCGCCGAGGGCGCCAAGGTGCTGTTCGTTGAAGCCCGCGAGCTGCCGATGTTCGACATGCGCTTGATCTTCGCCGCCGGCAGCAGCCAGGACGGCGACGCACCTGGCCTCTCCGTGCTGACCAACGCCATGCTCAACGAAGGTGTGGCCGGCAAAGATGTCGGCGCCATCGCTCAGGGCTTCGAAGGCCTGGGCGCAGACTTTGGCAACGGCGCATTCAAGGACATGGCCCTGGCGTCCCTGCGCAGCCTCAGCGCCGCGGACAAACGCGAACCGGCCCTGAAGTTGTTCTCTGAAGTCGTCGGCAAACCGACCTTCCCTGCCGATTCCTTTGCGCGCATCAAGAACCAGATGCTCGCCGGTTTCGAGTACCAGAAGCAGAACCCGGGCAAACTCGCGAGCCTGGAGCTGATGAACCGTCTGTACGGCGATCACCCGTACGCGCACTCCAGCGACGGCACGGCGAAAACCGTTCCAGCGATCACACTGGCTCAGCTGAAGGCGTTCCATGAGAAGGCCTATGCGGCTGGCAACGTGGTGATTGCGCTGGTGGGCGACCTGTCTCGTGCCGAGGCGGAGGCGATTGCTTCGCAAGTCTCCAGCGCGCTGCCAAAAGGCCCGGAGCTGGCGAAAATCCCGCAACCGGAGGAACCGAAAGCCAGCATCGGCCACATCGAGTTTCCGTCCAAGCAGACCAACCTGATGCTCGCGCAATTGGGCATCGACCGTGACGATCCGGACTACGCAGCACTGTCCATGGGTAACCAGATTCTTGGCGGCGGTGGCTTCGGCACGCGGTTGATGAGCGAAGTGCGCGAGAAGCGCGGCCTGACTTATGGCGTGTATTCGGGCTTCACCCCGATGCAGGCACGCGGCCCGTTCATGATCAACCTGCAAACCCGCGCCGAGATGAGCGAAGGCACGCTGAAACTGGTGCAGGACGTGCTCGCCGACTACCTTAAAACCGGCCCGACCCAGAAAGAACTCGACGACGCCAAGCGTGAACTGGCCGGCAGCTTCCCGCTGTCCACCGCAAGCAACGCCGATATCGTCGGCCAACTCGGCGCCATGGGCTTCTACAACCTGCCGCTGAGTTATCTGGATGACTTCATGCGTGAGTCCCAGAGCCTGACGGTCGAACAGGTCAAAACCGCACTGAACAAACACTTGAGCACGGATAAAATGGTCATCGTCAGCGCTGGCCCGACCGTGCCGCAAAAGCCGTTACCGGCCCCAACTGATAAACCTGCCGAGCAACCGCTCGGGGTTCCGGAGCATTAATGGCCACTCGTCCTAAAAAACCCGTTCACAACGTACACAACGGCGTGAACCAACTGCGCATTATCGGCGGCGAATGGGGCAGCCGGAAGCTGAGCTTCCCGGACGCACCGGGCCTGCGTCCGACGCCGGACCGGGTGCGTGAAACCCTGTTCAACTGGCTCGCGCCATATGTCGCTGGCGCCAAGGTTCTGGACCCGTTCGCCGGCAGCGGCGCGTTGTTCCTCGAAGCCTTGTCCCGTGGCGCGGCCATGGGTCAGGCGCTGGACGCCAGTAACATCGCGGTCGCCAGCATCAAGGAACATCTGGGCACGCTGCGCTGCACCACCGGCCAGGTGCAGACTGCCGATGCCCTGCGCTACCTGGAAACCCAGACAGCGACCGCTTACGACGTGGTGTTCCTCGACCCGCCGTTCAACCAGAACCTGTTGCCGGGCGTTTGCGCCTTGCTCGAAGAGCGCCAATGGCTGGCCGATGACGCCTGGGTCTACACCGAAAGCGAAAACGCACCGTCGGCGCTTGGCTTACCGGGTAACTGGCGCCTGCACCGGGAGCAGAAATCCGGGCGAGTGTTTTACGCGCTGTGGCAGCGCAGCCCGCTGGCAAACTGAAACTGTTATCGCAACGTAGCGTGAAACAAGGCATCAAGTGCGGTAAATAATTACCGCCAACGGCCTCGTCCAAGTCTCCACAGTGGTTTACGCAATTTCCGTAAACCACTGAGGATGAACACGGATGAACATCTCCCGCAGCAGGATGCTGCTCTTTTCCTGGTTACTGCCCTTCACGGTACTGGCCGAACCCGCACAACCGACCCACGAGTTCACGTTAAGCAACGGCCTGAAAGTGGTGGTGCGCGAGGACCATCGCGCCCCGGTAGTGACCTCACAACTCTGGCTCAAGGTCGGCTCCAGCGATGAACCGCCGGGGAAGTCTGGCCTGTCCCATGCGCTGGAGCACATGCTCTACAAAGGCAGCAGCAAGACCTGTGCAGGTGAAGCTTCCGCCATTCTGGACAAGCTGGGCGCGTCACATATCGCCTTTACCGATAAGGACGTCACCGCCTACTACCAGACCGTGCAGCCTCACCAGTTGGGTGTCGCGTTCGAGTTGATGGCCGACATGATCTCGACCGCTCATTTGCGAGCCGAGGATTTCATTCCGGAACTTTCCGTCATTCAGGAAGAACGACGGCTACGAGTCGACGATGATCCCGACGCAATCGCGCAACACCGCCTCACCAGCATCGCCTTTCCCGCCAGCAGCTATGGCGCGCCAATCATCGGCTGGATGCACGACTTGCAACGCTTGAACGCCGATGACCTGCGTCACTGGTACCAGACCCACTACGCCCCCGGTAATGCCACGCTCGTCATTGTCGGTGACGTCACGCTGGAAAAGGTGAAGCCCCTGGTCGAGCGCTACTTCGGCGTACTTGCGGCCAGACCGTTTGTCGCGGCAAGGACATCGATGGAGTTGGCCGAGCCCGGAGAGCGAAAAATCATCCTGCACCAGGCGATCCCGGCGCCTCGATTGATCATGTCGTTCAATGTCCCGAGCCTTGCCACCGCCGAAAACCGTCGAACAGTGCATGCATTAAGGCTACTCAACACCTTGCTGGCCGGTTCGAACAGCGCACGCCTGCGTAAAAGCCTGCAATTTACCGACAGGCTGTTTTCCAGCACCTCGTCCGAATACAACACGCTTTATCGAGGTGACAGTCTGCTTACCCTCACCGCCCAGCTCCACAGCCAACGCAATGAAAGCCTCGATCAAGCACAGGCCCGTATCTGGGAACTGCTCAACGAACTCAAGTCCGCACCGCCCGACAGCGTCGAACTGGAGCGCGCCCGCACCCTGCTGATCGCCGGGCAGATCTACAACCGCGACGACATTGAAAACCAGGCGGATCACCTCGGTGCACTTGAGAGCATCGGCCTTTCCTGGCGACTGATGGAAGAGGATGTCAATGAACTGAATCAGGTAACCCCCGCAGACATTCAGCACGTCGCGCGGACGTACCTGACCCTACAACGCCTGAGCACCGCCCATGTCCTCGTGGAGAAAGCTAATGAATAAGGTCACCTGCGTGACACTGTGGCTGTTAGTGATCGGAGGCCTGCAAGGCTGTCTGGCCTTGGCCGACACCGAACCGCAGCTTCCTGCTGTGGTTCAGTCTCCACGGCTGCAATCGCTGGCAGAGCTGGACGCGCAGACACCAGCCTCGCGCGCCCTGAAAATCCACGGTTGGAAATCGCCGTCCGGTGGCAAGGTGCTGTTTATTCGCACTCCAGAACTGCCGATGTTCGACCTGCATGTCAGTTTTCCTGCCGGCAGCACGCGAGATGGTCAGCATTCCGGTCTGGCGGCAACGACGTTCAGCCTGCTTAACGAAGGCGTACCGGGCAAGGATCTCTCAGCGATTATCGAAACCTTTGATGGCCTTGGCGCAAAAACCAAAATGAGCATCGAGCAGGATCGGGCCTCATTGTCCTTGCGCAGCCTGACTGCCATCGATAAGCGCGACCCGGCGCTGTTGCTGTTTACCCAGATACTTGGCCAACCCCTGCTGACCGACGAAGCACTGGTCAACGTCAAAAAAGAACTGACCAATATCCTCAAGACCCAGCAGCAGGATCCCGAATCACAAATCACCCAAGCCATGATTGACCTGCTAATGGCTGGACACCCTTACGCCCAACCAGTCTTTGGCACAGAAAAAAGCCTGGCTGCACTCTCTCGTGAACAGGTCCAGACGTTCCATCGGCAAGCCTATAGCGCGGGGAATGTGCTGATTACCCTGGTCGGCGACCTGACACTGGAACAAGCCCAGGCGATGAGCCTGCAGGTTATCAACGCGCTGCCAGCAGGTTCCAAAATGCCCCCCGTAATTCCGGTCCCGCGCCGACAGGTCGATGCAACGTCACGGCATATCGAGCGCCCCCTGAACCAGACGCAGATCATGCTGGGGCAACCTGGCGTGACACCGCAGCACCCCGATTACATGGCGCTGAGAGTGGCCCATATGATTTTCGGTGAGCAGAAAATCTCTTCGCGACTGATGACGGAGCTGAGAGAAAAACGCGGTTTGACCTATGACGTGCAACTGAAGAACACCCTCTGGGAGGAAGGTGGTACTGCCGTCATCAGCCTGAATACCAGCCCACAGTTCAGCGAAGGTGCGGTGAAGCTGGTGCAGTCAATGTATCGCGACTACTTGCAAACGGGTCCGACACAACAGGAGCTCGACGACACCCTGCGCCAACTGCGCAGCAGCAGCGCGTTGAACAGCGCCAGCAATTCACAGATTCTTGCCCGGCTGGTCAATATCAACCAATACGACTTGCCGCTCAATCTGGATTTTTCAATCGAACAGGCTCAGAAACTGACCGTTGCGCAAGTCAGAACAGCCCTGAACAAGCACTTTGACGCGGACCAATGGTCGGTGGTGACCATAGGCCCGACCGTAGAACAACAGCCTCTGCCTCTCCCGACCAACGAGGTACCGCAGAGCATGTGTCGCGCCGAAACGGGGATTGTGGCAAGTTAGTTTCTTTGGACATAGGCGCCAGGGCCACGCTTTTCAGCCCTGCCTCCGACTGTTTGACCTTTTAGAGAAACATCGTGCTCCAGCCCAGCGAACGCTTCACCCCGGCCACCGGCCTTGGTAATCCGCACTTGCAAACCTTGTGGGGACCGCTGTGGCGCAAAACCACGCACATCGAACGCCAGCGCGAACGCTTATGGCTTGAGGATGGCGACTTTCTCGACCTCGACTGGCACGGCCCGCACAGCGCCGATGCGCCACTGGTGCTGGTGTTGCACGGCCTGACCGGGTCTTCAAATTCGCCTTACGTGGCCGGGGTGCAGAAAGCACTGGGCGCCCAAGGCTGGGCCAGCGTCGCACTGAACTGGCGCGGCTGCTCAGGCGAACCGAATCTGCTGGCACGCAGCTACCATTCCGGCGCCAGTGAAGACCTGGCCGAAACCATCAAACACCTGAAGGCCCAACGACCGCTCGCGCCGTTGTATGCGGTCGGCTATTCCCTGGGTGGCAATGTGTTGCTCAAGCACTTGGGCGAATCCGGCAGCAATAGTGGCGTGGTCGGTGCGGTGGCGGTGTCGGTGCCGTTTCGTCTCGATCAATGCGCCGACCGTATCGGCCAGGGTTTCTCCAAGGTCTATCAGGCGCATTTCATGCGGGAGATGGTGGCCTACATCAAGAACAAGCAACGCAAGTTTCAGCATGACGGACGCGAGGATGGACTGGCGGCATTGGCCGCGCTGGGCTCACTGGAGAACATGCGCACGTTCTGGGATTTCGATGGCCGGGTCACCGCGCCGCTGAACGGTTTTGCCGATGCCGAAGATTACTATCGCCGCGCTTCGAGTCGCTATTTCCTCGGCGAAATTCGTACGCCGACCCTGATCATTCAAGCGGCCGATGACCCGTTTGTCTTTCCTCATAGCCTGCCGCACGCCGACGAATTGTCCGCCTGCACTCAATTCGAGTTACAGACCAAGGGTGGGCATGTCGGCTTCGTCGATGGTTCGCTCAGGCAACCGGGTTACTACCTGGAACGCCGCATCCCGCAATGGCTGACCGCCGTGGGGCGCCAGTAAGGCCATGGACGTCGACCAGGGCGAGTCGATCCGATTCTGGCAAACAGCGCCGTTGGCCGGCGTCGAGTTATTGTCCGCGCGCTACATCGAACACCGTTTCGCGCCTCATGTGCATGACGGTTATGTGATTGGCATGATCATGGCGGGTGCCCAACGCTATCGCTATCGCGGCGCCGAACACCTGGCGGGCAGCGGCACGCTGGTGCTGATCAATCCGGATGAACTGCACACCGGCCATAAAGGCACGGAGGATGGCTGGTTGTATCGGGCGTTCTATCCGGACAGCGGTCAGATTCTGTCGCTGTTGGCGGAGCTGGAACTGCCGACCAACAACTTGCCGGCGTTCGCCGCGACGCTGTATCGCGATCCGGATCTGGTGAAGGGTTTCTGCCAACTGCATCGTCTGCTGGAGAGTCCGTCCACGGCCTTGCAACAACAAACGGTCTGGCGGGAAATGATGCTGTTGCTGCTGCAACGGCACGCAGCGGTACCGATTGCAGGCAAGCCGGGCAAGGAACATCGGGCGGTGACGCTGGCCAAGGATCTGCTGCAAGCACAATTGGCGACGCCGCCTTCGCTGGAGGAACTGGCAGCGGCGGTCAACCTTTCGCCCTTCCACTTCGCCCGGGTGTTCCGCCGCGCCACTGGCATGCCGCCACACACCTGGCTGATGCAGCAGCGCATCGCCCGGGCGCGAGCGCTGTTACAGAATGGTTGCTTACCGTTGGAAGTGGCGACGCAGTTGGGGTTTGCTGACCAGAGTCATCTGAGTCGGCAGTTCAAGCAGGTTTACGGCGTGGGGCCGGGCGCGTATCGCAACGCCCGCCTACGGTGATATCTCAAAGCACCTAATACCCATGTGGGAGCGAGCTTGCTCACGATGGGGCAATCAAATTCAACAATGATGTTGACTGACAGTCCGCTATCGCGAGCAAGCTCGCTCCCACATTGGATCTGTGTTTAATCGCCTTTGGCGATGCCGTGTGCAGGATCGTTGATCCACTCGCTCCATGAACCGGCATACAACGATCCCAACGGATAACCCGCCAGACACAACGCAAACAGGTTGTGACAGGCCGTCACGCCAGAACCGCAGTACGCCACCAGATCGGTCGGCGAACGATCACCGAGCTTCTCGGCAAAACGCTGTTTGAGCTGATCGGCCGGCAGAAAACGCCCGTCGCTGCCCAGGTTGTCGGTGAACGCCGCACATTGCGCGCCGGGGATGTGCCCGGCAATCGGGTCGATCGGCTCTACTTCGCCCTTGAAACGCGGCAAGCCGCGGGCATCGAGCAAGGTCAGCGCAGGCTGGCCGAGACGTTGTTGGAGCTGTTCGGCGCTCAAGATCAGCGCGTTGTCCGGCGTCCCCGTGAAGGTGCCCCGTTCAATCTGCGGCGCATCAAGACTCAGGGGCAAACCGGCCGCGTGCCAGGCCTTGAGTCCGCCATCCAGAATGAACACGCCGTCACGTTTGCCCAGCCAGGCCAGCAACCACCAGGCCCGCGCCGCGTAGGCACCCGGACCGTCGTCGTACAAAATCACATCGCTGTCGGCGTTGACGCCCCAGGCTTGCAGACGTTCGATCAAGTCTTCAGGTTCAGGCAGCGGATGACGCCCGGTCACACCCTTGATCAATGTCCCGCTCAAATCACGCTCAAGATCGGCAAAGCTCGACCCGGCAATATGCCCTTCGGCATAGCTGCGCTGACCGTAATCCGGGTCTTCGAGGGCAAAACGACAATCCAGAATCACCAGCCCCGGCTGCTCCTTTTTCAGGTCCAACGCTTGCGGGCTGATCAGTTGCGCAATGGGCATAACGGGCTCCTGCGATTTTGGCGATGGTTGATCCTACTGCACTTTCTATCCCACTTCTTCCAGTGCTTGGGCCAGCGGCACGTAAAACTCCTCGAACAGCGCATTCACCGAATCGCGAGACTGATCCGTGACAAAACCGGCCTCAAGCACCAGCACCTGATACACCCCACGTTTAATGGCCTGTTCGCTCAGGTGATTGGAGTTTTCACGGGTGGTGCAGAGAAAACGCACCCAGGACGTCAGGATGATCCAGGCATTGAGCGTCAGGGATTCGATCTGAACCTTGTCCATTTGCAGGATGCCGGCCTCGACGAAGCCCGCGTAGATGTGCGTGCCATGGATCAGACAGCGTTGGGAAAAGCGCCGATAGCGGGCGGCCAACTCCGGATCACTGTCGAGCAAGTGCTCCAGATCGCGGTGCAAAAACCGGTAGCGCCACATGGCGGCCAGCAATTCCTGGAGGTAGAAGCGCTTGTCTTCGACCGTGGCGGCACGGCCCTGGGGCGGGCGCAGGAAGCTGTCCACCAGGCTTTCGTACTCACTGAACAGCACGGCGATGATCGCCTGCTTGTTGGGGAAGTGGTAGTACAGGTTGCCCGGGGAAATTTCCATGTGGGCAGCAATGTGGTTGGTGCTGATGCTGCGCTCACCCTGCTGATTGAACAGCTCCAGGCTGTTCTGCACGATGCGCTCGCTGGTTTTGATCCGAGGGGCCATGGCTTGGGCTTTAATTCAAAGTGCGTTGACCGGCATCTTACGACCTATCCGCAGGTGGATAAAACAAAGCTGCGCCAGGATGTCATTTGACTTTCTAGAGCATAGACTCTAAAAAGTCCCTTATTACAATAAATCCGGAGCCTACCATGACTGCTGACATCGCCTACTTGCAGAACCTGCAGCAGCCCCTGGAAGAGCTCCAGACCCTGTTCGACGCCCAACGCGCGGCGTATGCCGCCAACCCAATGCCACCCGCCGCCCAGCGCCAGCAATGGCTCAAAGCCCTGCGCGATCTGTTGAGCAATGAGCGCCAGGCTCTGATCGATGCCATCAGCCAGGATTTCAGCCACCGCAGCGCCGATGAAACCCTGCTCGCCGAACTGATGCCCAGCCTGGACGGCATTCACTACGCCAGTCAGCACCTCAAAGGCTGGATGAAGGCGTCGAAACGCAAGGTCGGGATTGCCTTTCAACCCGCGGCGGCCAAAGTCGTTTATCAACCTTTGGGTGTGGTCGGGGTGATCGTGCCGTGGAACTACCCGCTGTATCTGGCCATCGGCCCGTTGGTAGGCGCGTTGTCGGCAGGCAATCGGGTGATGCTCAAGCTCAGCGAATCGACCCCCGCCACCGGTTTGTTGCTCAAGGAACTGCTGGGCCGAATCTTCCCGCAAGACCTGGTCTGCGTGGTACTGGGCGAAGCCGATATCGGCGTAGCGTTCTCCAGATTGCGTTTCGATCACCTGCTGTTCACTGGCGCCACCAGTATCGGCAAACACGTGATGCGTGCGGCGGCCGAAAACCTGACCCCGGTGACCCTCGAACTCGGCGGCAAATCCCCGGCCATTGTGTCCCGCGACGTGCCGCTCAAGGACGCTGCCGAACGCATCGCCTTCGGCAAGACGCTCAACGCCGGGCAGACCTGCGTGGCCCCGGACTATGTGCTGGTGCCGGAGGATCGCGTCGGAGCTTTCGTCGAAGCCTATCGTCAGGCGGTTCGTGGGTTTTATCCGACCTTGACCGACAACCCGGACTACACCGCGATCATCAATGACCGACAATTGGCACGCCTCAACGGCTACATCAGCGACGCCACCAGCAAGGGCGCGCTGCTGATTCCGCTGTTCGACAAGGGCCAGGGGCGCCGCATGAGCCACAGCCTGCTGCTCAACGTCAGCAACGACATGATGGTGATGCAGGACGAAATCTTCGGTCCGCTGTTGCCGATCGTTCCCTACAAGGATCTGGATCAGGCCTTTGCCTATATCAATGAACGACCCCGTCCGCTGGCCCTGTATTACTTCGGCTACGACAAGCGTGAGCAACACCGCGTACTTCACGAAACCCATTCCGGCGGCGTGTGCCTGAACGACACCCTGCTGCACGTCGCTCAGGACGATATGCCATTCGGCGGGATCGGCGCCTCGGGCATGGGCCATTACCACGGCCACGAAGGTTTCCTGACCTTCAGCAAAGCCAAAGGTGTGCTGATCAAACAGCGGTTCAATGCGGCGAAATTGATCTACCCGCCGTACGGAAAATCCATTCAGAAGCTGATTCAGAAGCTGTTTATCCGCTAACGATCATCCCCTTCGGGTAATAACTATAATGAGCCCAAGTCTGTCCGATACACCCGCGCTGTCACGGCGCGGCTTGCTTAAATTCAGCCTGGGTGCCAGCGCTTTTCTCGCCACCGCCGGTTTGGGAGCGAGCCTCAGCGGTTGCTCATCGAGCCTGCCGGCCAGCGGTTTCGCGATTCTGCGCAGCGGTGACTTGCTGTTTTTGCGGGCACTGATTCCGGTGATGCTCGACGGCGCTGTGGCCATCGAGAAAATGCCGACGGCCGTCGGTGAAACCCTGCACTGCCTGGACAACGGTCTGAATCATCTGTCGCCGGAAATGCTCAAGCTGACCCGACAGTTATTCGATGTGCTGGGAATGAGCATCACCCGCGGCCCACTGACCGGGATCTGGGGCAGCTGGGAAAACGCCAGTGCCGACGAGATCCGGCACTTTCTCGATCGCTGGGAAAACAGCTCGTTAAGTCTGCTGCGCATGGGCCATAGCTCGCTGCTGCAACTGGTGATGATGGCGTGGTACAGCCGGGCGGAGTCGTGGGCGCATTGCGGGTATCCCGGGCCGCCAACGGTCTGAAACCATGGAGCCCCCTTCGCGAGCAAGCCCGGCTCCCACATTGACCGCGTAAACCCTGGAGCCGAGCTTGCTCGCGATGGCGTCAGTCGCCTCACTACTTCTTCCAAATAATAAAAAGAGACCCTGAAGATGCCCGTACCCGATCCGTTCCGCGAAGGCCAGGCCCGTGGCTGGAAAACCTATAACGGTTCACAACTGACCCAGGACCTGACCCTCGAAGCGGACGTGGCGATTATCGGCAGCGGCGCGGGCGGTGGCACCACCGCCGAAATCCTCAGCGCCGCGGGCTACAAGGTATTGCTGATCGAGGAAGGCCCGCTCAAGACCAGCAGCGACTTCAAGATGCTCGAAGACCAGGCCTACACCAGCCTCTATCAGGAAGGTATCGGCCGCATGAGCAAGGACGGCGCAATCACCATCCTCCAGGGCCGGGCGGTGGGCGGCACCACGCTGATCAACTGGACCTCCAGTTTTCGCACGCCGGATCCGACCCTCGACCACTGGGCCAAGGAACACGACGTCAAAGGCCACGCGCCGGCCGAGATGGCGCCGTGGTTCGAGAAAATGGAACAACGCCTGGGCGTCGCACCCTGGATGGTCCCGCCCAACGCCAACAACGACGTGATCCGCAAAGGCTGCGAAAAACTCGGCTACGCCTGGCATGTGATCCCGCGCAACGTGCGTGGTTGCTGGAACCTCGGGTACTGCGGCATGGGTTGCCCGACCAACGCCAAGCAATCGATGCTGGTCACAACCATCCCGGCGACCCTGGAAAAAGGTGGGGAGTTGCTCTATCTGGCTCGTGCCGAAAAGCTCTTGATCAGCGGCGACAAGGTCACGGGCTTGCATTGCGTAGCGATGGACGACCGCTGCGTCGCGCCTACCGGACAGACGATCACGGTCAAGGCGCGGCATTACGTGCTGGCCGGGGGCGGGATCAACAGCCCGGCGTTGCTCATGCGCTCCGAGGCACCGGATCCGCACAAACGGCTGGGTAAACGGACTTTTCTACACCTGGTGAACATGTCGGCTGGGCTGTTCGACGAGGTGATCAACCCGTTTTATGGCGCGCCACAGTCGATCTATTCCGACCATTTCCAATGGCAGGATGGCACCTCCGGAAAAATGTCTTACAAACTCGAAGTGCCGCCGCTGCACCCGGCACTGGCCACGACGTTGCTCGGCGGTTTCGGCAAGGAAAACGCCCAGCACATGGAAAACCTGCCCCACACCCACGCCATGTTGGCGTTGCTGCGGGACGGCTTTCACCCGGACAGCCCCGGCGGCAGCGTCGAGTTGCGCAGTGACGGCACGCCGGTGCTCGACTATCAGGTTTCACCCTATGCCTGGGACGGATTGCGTCGGGCGTTCCACAGCATGGCCGAGATCCAGTTCGCGGGCGGTGCCCATGCGGTAATGCCAATGCACGCGGATGCTCGCTACGTGAAAACCCTGACCGAAGCGCGCACGCTGATCGACGGCCTGAGCCTTGAGCTGTATCGCACACGCCTGGGCAGCGCCCATGTGATGGGCGGTTGTGCCATGGGTGAAGACCCGAAAAACGCCGTGACCGACAGCCTCGGCCGGCATCATCAGTTAGGCAACCTGTCGATTCATGACGGCTCGCTGTTCCCCACCAGCATTGGCGCAAACCCACAATTGTCGCTCTACGGGCTGACGGCGCAGCTGGCAACTTCTTTGGCCGAACGTTTGAAAAACCCATGAAAATGGAGAATATTCCAATGGTCTATAGTGCTTTCTTACCCAAAAGGCGACTTGGCCGACCGGGAAGGCTGCGATACCATCCGACTCCCCAACGGACTCCCGCCAGGACGACGCGATGAACCGAGTGTTGTACCCAGGTACCTTCGACCCTATTACCAAGGGCCATGGCGATCTGGTCGAACGCGCCGCGCGCCTGTTCGATCATGTGATCATCGCCGTCGCCGCCAGCCCGAAGAAAAACCCGTTGTTTCCCCTGGAACAGCGTGTGGCGCTGGCCCGCGAGGTCACTAAACATCTGCCGAACGTTGAAGTCGTCGGCTTCTCGACGTTGCTGGCGCATTTCGCCAAAGAGAAGAACGCCAACGTGTTCCTGCGTGGTTTGCGTGCGGTATCGGACTTCGAATACGAATTCCAGCTGGCCAACATGAACCGTCAGCTGGCACCGGATGTGGAAAGTTTGTTTCTTACCCCGTCCGAGCGTTATTCGTACATTTCCTCGACGCTGGTCCGTGAAATTGCAGCCCTGGGCGGTGATATCACCAAGTTCGTCCACCCTGTGGTGGCGGACGCCCTGAACGAACGCTTCAAAAAGTAGGAGCTGCCGCAGGCTGCGATCTTTTCCCTTGATCGCGCCCGCGTGCACTGCGGGCGCCAATGCGGCACAATTGTGCGCATTGGTTTATTGCGCCCGGGCCTTCCGCCCTGGCTGGAGTTAGCATGTCCCTGATCATCACCGACGATTGCATCAACTGCGACGTCTGCGAACCCGAGTGCCCGAACGCCGCCATCTCCCAGGGCGAAGAGATCTACGTGATCGACCCGAACCTGTGCACCCAGTGCGTCGGCCACTACGACGAACCTCAGTGCCAGCAAGTTTGCCCGGTGGATTGCATTCCGCTGGACGAGGCGCACCCGGAGACTGAAGAGCAGTTGATGGAGAAGTACCGGAAGATTACTGGCAAGGCTTGAGTCAGAGATTTTTGTAGCGTTTGTAAGGGCCTCATCGCGAGCAAGCTCGCTCCCACAGTTGATCGCGGTCTAATGTGGGAGCGAGCTTGCTCGCGATGAGGCCATCAGCCACACCCAAGAATTAACCGACTTCACTCCCGCTGCTCAAACCCTTCTCCGATACACCCCAAGCACCGCACGAACGCCGCTTTCGCCGGGTCGACCACCAACGCCTGCCCCGCATCGCCAACGCCGCCACCCAACGCGGTAAACGGCAACGACACCACAAACGCTCCGGCACCAATCACCGTCGCCACGACCAACAAAGGTCGGGCGATCAGCAAATCGCCGAGCATGGCGTACGCCGGGGGATTCTGGATGGTGTAACGCGGGTCGCCGCTGCCCGTGTTTGCTGCCGGCGCTGGCGCACCGACGCTCAGCAGCAAAACGACGACAAGGGTTCGAAACAGGTTCATGGCACGGTCCTTGGGCTAAGCAGTCAGAACACTGACTATAGACCCTGGGCGTATCAGCTCTGACAACGCGGGCAAAAGACGCTGGCGCGCTGCCCGAGCTTCACTTCCCGCAACTCCGTGCCGCAGACCTTGCAGGGCGCACCGCGACGGCCGTACACGAACAGTTCCTGCTGGAAATATCCCGGCTGACCGTCACCGCCGATAAAGTCTCGCAGCGTGGTGCCGCCGCGCTCGATAGCGGCCGCCAGGATGCGTTTGATCTCGATCGCCAGTTTCAGATAACGCGCCCGAGAGATGCTTTTGGCCTCACGACGCGGGTCGATACCGGCGGCGAACAACGCTTCGGTTGCATAGATATTACCCACGCCGACCACCACCGCGTTGTCCATGATGAACGGTTTGACCGCCATGGATCGCCCGCGGGACTGCTGGAACAAGCGCTCGCCGTCGAACAGGTCGGTCAACGGCTCCGGCCCCAGGCGAATCAACAACTCATGGTTGAGTGGGTCAAGGCTCCAGAGCATCGCGCCGAACCGTCGCGGGTCGGTGTAACGCAGGGCCAGACCGGATTCCAGTTCGATGTCCACATGCTCATGCTTGGCCACCGGCGTGCCGATTTCCACCAGACGCAGATTTCCCGACATCCCCAAATGGCTGATCAGCGTGCCGACTTCGGCATTGATCAGCAGGTACTTCGCGCGTCTTTCCACCAGCACGATGCGCTGGCCAGACAGCCGCACATCCAGGTCTTCGGGAATCGGCCAGCGCAAGCGCCGCTCACGCACGATCACCCGGCTGACGCGCTGGCCTTCCAGGTGCGGCGCAATCCCGCGGCGAGTGGTTTCGACTTCAGGCAGTTCCGGCATGGTGCTCTCGAGTCAGGCGGTGCAACGCTCAGCGGTGAGCGCCAAGGTCACGAATCGTTTGTTTGAGGGTCTCGAAGTCGTAGTCCGAGAGGCCAACGTAATCGAGAACCAAAGGCCCGATGCTGTTCCACTCATGATCCTCGGTCTGGTTGCCCAGCACCCGGTAGGACGCACAAATGTGTTCGGCCATCTTCAGGATCGCCAGCAGGTTTTTCAGCTGGCTGTTGCGCGACGACTCATCGCTGAAGATCGCCAACGCATTGTGGTGATTGGCGATGGCGGCGGTCACATGCTCCGGCAGGCGCCAGGATTTGGCGGTGTAATAACCCACCACCGCATGATTGGTATTGAACACCCTATTCTCAGTGTCCACCACCCGACATTCGGCGCTGGCACTGGCGTAGGCCTCTTCCAGAACGGTCATGTAGTTGGGGAAACGCTGGAGCATCAGCGGCACGCCGCAGTCATGGAACAGACCCAGGGCGTACGCTTCATCGCCGGCCTGGGCGCCGATACGCTTGGCCAGGGTCAGGCAGGTCATCGCCACGTCCTGAGCGGTATCCCAGAAACGATTCAAGGTGACGATGGTGTCGTCGTTCATTTCGCCCTTGATCGACTGCGCGTTGATCAGGTTGATGATCGAGCGGCTGCCCAGCAGATTCACCGCACGCTGAATCGAGGCGATCTTGTTGCTCAAGCCGTAATACGGCGAGTTGACGATTTTCAACAAGGCGCCAGAGAGACCCGGATCCTGGGAGATCAGCTTCGCGATCACCTCCAGATCCGGATCGGGCATGTACTGTTCCATCTGCAAATCCACCATGATTTGCGGCTGGGCCGGCACGCTGATGCCTTGCAGGGACTGTTGAATCTGTTCGGTAGTCAGCTCTGGGGACATAAGTACACACTCTGGGACAGGCGGCGATTCTAACCCTTATAAAGTTGGATCCGACACCTTGGCCGGCCCATCGTCTGAAGTTTCATCAAATGCCGGCCCTTCCTCACCGCATGTCCATCCGCCAAACCGTGGCCGTGCGCAACACGCTATACTCCCGCTCTTTTTTCCGGAGCGACGTCATGTCCCTGCCTAGCCTGCGCCTCAAAGCCAACGCCGACCGTCGCCTGCGAAACGGCCATTTGTGGGTCTATAGCAACGAAATCGATGTAGCTGCTACTCCTTTGCACGGTTTCAAGGCCGGCGACCAGGCGATCCTCGAAGCAGCCAGCGGCAAGCCGCTGGGCATCGTTGCCATGAGCCCGAACAACCTGATCTGCGCCCGCCTCTTGTCGCGCGACATCAAGTTGCCGCTGGACAAGTCGCTGCTGGTGCATCGCCTGAACGTCGCGCTGTCCCTGCGCGATCGCCTGTTCGACAAGCCGTTCTATCGCCTGGTCTACGGCGATTCCGACCTGCTTCCAGGTCTGGTAGTCGACCGTTTCGGCGACATCCTGGTGGTACAGATCGCTTCGGCAACCATGGAAGCCCATAAAGAAGACGTGATCGCAGCGCTGACCCAAGTGATCAAGCCTAGCGGCATTCTGTTCAAGAACGACTCCGCTGCCCGTGATGCCGAAGGCCTCAACCGCTACGTCGAAACCGTGTTCGGCCTGGTGCCGGAGTGGGTTGCCCTGGAAGAAAACGGCGTGAAATTCGAAGCGCCCGTCATCCAGGGACAAAAAACCGGCTGGTTCTACGACCACCGCATGAACCGCGCGCGTCTGGCACCTTACGCCAAAGGCAAACGCGTGCTGGACCTGTACAGCTACATCGGTGGTTGGGGCGTGCAAGCGGCTGCGTTCGGCGCCAGTGAAGTGTTCTGCGTCGACGCATCGGCCTTCGCCCTCGACGGCGTCGAGCGCAACGCCGCGCTGAACGGTTTCGCCGACAAGATGACCTGCATTGAAGGCGACGTGTTTGAAGCCCTGAAAGAGCTGAAAGCCAGCGAAGAGCGTTTCGACGTGATCGTTGCCGATCCTCCGGCGTTCATCAAACGCAAGAAAGACATGAAAAACGGTGAAGGTGCCTACCGTCGCCTGAACGAGCAAGCCATGCGCCTGCTCAGCAAGGACGGCATCCTGGTCAGCGCTTCATGCTCGATGCACCTGCCGGAAGACGATCTGCAGAACATCCTGCTGACCAGCGCCCGTCACCTGGACCGCAACATCCAGATCCTGGAGCGTGGCGGTCAGGGCCCGGATCACCCGGTTCACCCGGCCATCGCCGAAACTCGCTACATCAAGAGCATCACCTGCCGTCTGCTGCCAAACAGCTGATTACGCCGGTTTGACGGGGAGCCAGCCGGCTCCCCGTTCTGTTATCTGTAATTGAATTCTCCAACTTCCTACTCCAGCGGTCTTAATGACTTGCAGGACGTTTCGCTTTGTCTTTTATTTTAGCGGACAGAACTTACAAGATTCATCCAACCCTCAGATTGATCCGACAAGATTACTGGAACATTCCTACTCAATCTCCCCTTGATAAGAACTCATTACAAACTATGATTAAGTCGTCACAAAGGAGTGACACTCACTATCCATTACAAGGAGTTCAAAACATGAAAGCAATTACTCTGGAAGCAAACAAAATCGCCAACCTGTCTTTTCTGGTTGCTCCAAAAGCCCGCTAAGTAAATGAGACGCTGGGGAGTGCCGGCTACCCAGCGTTTTCTATAGTACGGACCAGAGTGAGTTGCCAAACATGCAGATTAACCCTTATATATTCATACTGCCTCGTTCGCCGGGCCAAATAGTCTGGGATTACAAGAACCACAAACAATTCGAATTAAACCTGGAATACTCAACCCGTCTCGCACACCTTATTTACAATCCCGAAAGGTTTGACCAAAACAATACAATAGACAATCAATTTGTAAGCGCAGGAATACTAACACCTTCAATACAAGACCCTCTTGAATGGGGCTGGGATGAACTATCGAAGATATTTCATATCGGCACCAAGAACATCCCGTGTGAATATGTTCCCCAAGATATTAATGAATGGTCAATACACTATTTGGACCATTGCGCCGAAGTACTGGCCACTCCTGCCCCGGAGGTCAGACTCACAGAACGCCCGACAAGCGAGCGGATTGCCCTGCCCCAACCTTCCTGTCTGCCGCAAAGCGCACTTGCAAAGACCTTGATCGACCGAAAGACCTGCCGCTCCTTCACGGGTGAAGGGGTTTCTCTCGACGATGTGGGCGCTCTTTTGTATTTGTCCCTTGGCTATCTACGCGAGCGCGACAACGACATCGACGAAACCATCGCTGAAGGTCTCGGCGCCCGGCGCAGCAGTCCATCCGGTGGCGGGTTGAATGCCTGCGAAGGTTTTCTTCATGTTCAGAACGTCAGCGGCCTGAATCCCGGGCTCTACGCCTACCACCCCGACAAACATGCTTTGAGCTTCGTCAATCCGGTGCCTGACTCACCCTTGGGCCAGTTGTTGTGTGGGCAGCATTTCATCAACAACCTGCCAGTCGGCCTGTTCATCACCGCTCGCTTCGACAAACTGTGGTGGAAATATGAACACTCGCGGGCCTACCGAATGGCTTACGTCGAAGCAGGTCATATTTCCCAGACCTTTCAACTGGTGGCCACCGCACTCGGGTTAAGCACCTGGCTGACCGGTGCGTTGGCGGACGATCAGGTCGAAACGTTGCTGGGGATCGAGGACAGCGCCGAACAGCCGTTGTTTTTTGTGGGCTGCGGGCGGAGTGACGGTCAAGTGATGTGCAAGGAATTGAAAGCGCTGCTGCGCAACCGAGGCTCACAACAATGACCGGGCCCCGCACAGACGACCTGTCACTGCCCGACGCCTGGGCACAGCGCTTCACCCTCGGCGACTGGAACACCCGAGCCTCGGTCCACGATGAGCTCGGCGCGTCCATCCCCCGACGGATGAAAACGGCCGCCCTCCAGCTGTACACCGATGAGGGTTATCACGCCCTGTTCTCCAATAGCCTCGCCGAGCAGATAGCCGACCTATACGGCATGACCCAACGCCCGGTGATGCCGCGCCGCATTACCCGACTGAACGCCCTGATTGACCACAGCCCAGAGAGGCATAAGGCGCTGGCCTGGTTTCTCGTCGGCTTCGTGTCCGAGACCATCATCGCCAGGGAACTGCTCGAGGTTTGTCGCAACGAGCTGGTGTCCAGCGTCCAGGAAATGCTCAGGGACCACCTCACCGACGAGGCCCGACACAGTCGTTACTTTTGCGAAGTGTTCCATTATCTGTGGCTGACCCTGAACAGCAGCCAACGCACGTTCGCCGCGAAGCTGCTGGTGGACATCCTCCTGATTTTCTTTGAGGTCGATGAGCGATGGCTGAAGGAAAGCCTGAACAGCGTGGGCCTCAGGGAGAATTGCGTCGCAGAAATCCTCAGTGCCCTGACCGGCCCGCAAGCCCGCCTACAGCGCGCCCGATCAGGTGCAGGCGCGACGCTACAGGCAATGGAAAAGGCAGGTTTTTTCGACCTGCCTTTTAACCAGCAGCTCTTCGCACAGGCAGGACTTGTCGATGGATGAAGGAAAATCTGCGGTCAGTGTCAAACACCGCCGCTCTGCGATCACCCTATTAATGACCATGGTGATGCTTGGGGTCTTCCCTCTCGATGTTCTGCTGCCATCGTTCCCGGCGCTGGCTGAACACTTCCGGACCACGCCAGGCGACATCGCGTTTTCCATCAGCCTGTTTGCCATCGGGATCGCACTTTCCCAACTACTGGTCGGGCCGCTCTCGGATGTCATCGGGCGCAAAAGTCTGCTGCTGGCGGGAATGGCGGTCTCGATGATCGGTGCGACTGGTTGCGTGCTGTCCACCGACTACGCCTGGTTCCTGATGTTCCGGGTGGTGCAGGCCATTGGCTGCGGTTGCTTCGTACTCTCGCAGGCGCTGGTCCAGGACCTGTTCGACGGCAAGGAGCGAGACCAGCTGCGAATTCTGATGGTCACCGCCAGCGGGATCTTCATTTCCGTCTCGCCACTGGCCGGCACCCTGTTGCAACAGGCGCTGGACTGGCCCGCAAGTTTCATTGTCTTTATTGCCCTTGCCGCCGCCGTGTTCCTTAAGGCCTGCTTCTTTCTTGAAAACCGGCACACCGCCACAAACCCACGCCCAAGCATTCTTCAGTCCTACCGGCGCGTCTGTCGCGATGCGGGTTTCCTCGGCTATTGGCTGATCGCCGCAATCGCCTTCACCTGCCACTTTTCCTTCATTGTCATCTCGCCCCTGATCTTCATGGAGCAGCTACAGCTTTCGGCCTACGAGTTTTCCCTGACGCTGCTGCTGTATGGCGTGGCCTACATCATCGGCGGCATTGTCGCTCGAGTCCTCGTCGGGCGGGTCACGGCCGATACCCAGATAGTCGTCGGCCTGGGCCTGATCTTCATTTCTGGACTGGTGATGCTCTTGCTCTCAAACCTGCTGGGGCTTTCAGCCCTGACCGTGCTGATCCCGATGATCATCTGCACCGCTGGCACGACCATCACCCGCCCTGTCGCCACCTCCAAAGCCATGGAAGTTTTCCCGGACAATGCCGGTACATCGGCGTCGGCCGGGAACACGCTGGTCTTCATCTCTGGCGGGCTGATCAGCGCCCTGATCAATCTGAGTGGAGCCCATCTGCAAACGACTCTCGCACTGAGTTTCCTCGCCTTGAGCACCGTCGGCGTTTCCTTCAATGCACTGATCACACGTCGGCAGCTCTCGCTGAATAGCGGGTGATACCTGCCGGTCGTCATCCCACACGCCCCGTCGGCGCTGGATCACCCTCTTCCGGCATTCCCTCCTGACGCCAGCCGTGTAGAATCGCGACATTCATCGCCAGTCATCCCCCGGCGGGTTTATGAGCTCAAGCTGAAGCGCGCGGCGATCCCGCAAAGTTATCGGCAACTTCCGGACACACGGCCATTTCTGAGTGTTCCAGACGTCAATAGAAGCTCACTTCCCTTTTGATACCTGATTAGCCGCCCGGAGTGCTTCATGCCTGATTACCGCTCGAAAACATCCACCCATGGCCGCAACATGGCCGGCGCCCGCGCACTGTGGCGCGCCACGGGGATGAAAGATGACGACTTCAAAAAGCCGATCATCGCCATTTCCAACTCCTTCACCCAGTTCGTACCGGGCCACGTCCACCTCAAGGACCTGGGCCAACTGGTTGCCCGCGAAATCGAACGCGCCGGCGGTGTAGCCAAAGAATTCAACACCATTGCCGTGGATGACGGCATCGCCATGGGCCACGACGGCATGCTGTATTCGCTGCCGAGCCGCGAGATCATCGCCGACTCCGTCGAGTACATGGTCAACGCCCACTGTGCCGACGCCATCGTCTGCATCTCCAACTGCGACAAGATCACCCCAGGCATGCTGATGGCTGCCCTGCGCCTGAACATCCCGGTGATCTTCGTGTCCGGCGGCCCGATGGAAGCCGGCAAGACCAAACTGGCCAGCCACGGTCTCGACCTCGTCGACGCCATGGTGATCGCCGCCGACTCCAGCGCTTCTGACGAGAAAGTCGCTGAGTACGAGCGTAGCGCCTGCCCGACCTGCGGTTCGTGCTCCGGCATGTTCACCGCCAACTCGATGAACTGCCTGGTTGAAGCCCTCGGCCTGGCATTGCCGGGCAACGGTTCGACCCTGGCCACCCACAGCGATCGCGAACAGCTGTTCCTGCAGGCCGGCCGCACCATCGTCGAGCTGTGCAAGCGTTACTACGGCGACAACGACGAATCGGTATTGCCGCGCAACATCGCCAACTTCAAGGCGTTCGAAAACGCCATGACCCTGGACATCGCCATGGGCGGTTCCACCAACACCATCCTGCACTTGCTGGCCGCGGCCCAGGAAGCCGAGATCGATTTCGACCTGCGCGACATCGACCGTCTCTCCCGTCACGTGCCGCAACTGTGCAAAGTTGCGCCGAACATCCAGAAGTACCACATGGAAGACGTGCATCGCGCCGGCGGGATCTTCAGCATCCTCGGCTCGCTAGCCCGTGGCGGTCTGCTGCACACCGACCTGCCGACCGTGCACAGCAAAACCCTGGCCGAAGGCATCGCCAAGTGGGACATCACCCAGACCAGCGACGAAGCGGTGCATCACTTCTTCAAGGCCGGCCCTGGGGGCATCCCGACCCAAACCGCGTTCAGCCAGTCGACCCGTTGGGAGACCCTGGACGACGACCGTGAAAACGGCTGCATCCGCAGTGTCGAACACGCCTACTCGAAAGAAGGCGGCCTGGCCGTTCTGTACGGCAACATCGCGCTGGACGGCTGCGTGGTGAAAACCGCCGGCGTCGACGAGTCGATTCATGTCTTCGAAGGCAACGCGAAGATCTTCGAAAGCCAGGACAGCGCCGTACGCGGCATCCTCGCGGATGAAGTGAAGGCCGGCGACATCGTGATCATTCGTTACGAAGGCCCGAAAGGTGGCCCGGGCATGCAGGAAATGCTGTACCCGACGTCCTACCTGAAATCCAAAGGCCTGGGCAAAGCTTGTGCCCTGCTCACCGATGGCCGTTTCTCCGGCGGCACCTCAGGCCTGTCCATCGGCCACGCTTCCCCAGAAGCGGCGGCGGGTGGCGCGATTGGTCTGGTGCAGGATGGCGACAAAGTGCTGATCGACATTCCGAACCGCTCGATCAACCTGTTGATCAGCGACGAAGAAATGGCCGGTCGTCGTGCCGAGCAGGATCAGAAAGGCTGGAAGCCTGTGGAAAAACGTCCACGCAAGGTGACCACCGCACTGAAGGCCTACGCCCTACTGGCGACCAGCGCCGACAAGGGTGCCGTGCGTAACAAGGCGATGCTCGACGGGCTATGATGCTTAACCGTTGAACAAAAAAATGCCCCGCCAAGTGCGGGGCATTTTTTTTGCGGCCAACTCGGTCAAGTGTGGGAGCGGGCTTGCTCGCGAAAGCGGTGTATCAGTCGACATCAATGTCGGATGTGACGACCTCTTCGCGAGCAAGCCCGCTCCCACATTTGCTCCGTGTTGCCAGTGAGAGTGAGCTTGATCTCGCTTACTGGATTTCTGCCGGCGTCACAACCACCCAATTCTTGTCCGCCGTGACCTGCAACCCTTCCTTGGCCTGAGCTGCGGCGTGCTTGGCCATCATGCCGTTAATCTGGGTCATGTATTTGTCTTTGCGGTTGACCCATAAGTGGATGCCGCCCTTGGCCACGTCGACATCGTGGAACAGCATGTAACCGTCGCTGGTTGGGGTATCGCCGCCCACCAGTACCGGTTTCTTCCACTCATCGATGTAGGTCAGGATCGCCGCGTGCTTGCCGGCCATCCAGGTCGCCGGAGTCCACAGGTACGGGGTCAGTTCGAGGCCGAGGTTGGCCTTCTCGTCATACTTGCCCGCGGTGATCTGCTTGCGCGCCGTGGTCAGTTCGCCGGTCTTGCGGTCCTTGAGCAGCGTGGTCACGCCGATTACGTTCTGTGGTTTGACGTTGTAGCCGTATTTCGGATCGGCCGCGACCATGCGCACCAGTTCTTCAGAGGCGGCGGTCATCACGTAGACCTCGATGCCGTTCTCCATCAGCTTGTTGTAGAGCTCTTTCTGGCCGGTGAAGATTTTCGGCGGGTTGACGTCGAGGTTCTTGACCACGTCGCCTTCGTAATACGTCGCCGGCACCGGTTTACCGGACGCCATCAACTCGTCGACATAGCCTTTGAGCTCCTGGAGGGTGAAGCCGGAGAACACTTGCGCGACCCATGGATAGCAGACCATGTCGTCGACTTCGCAGAGGCGATAGTAGTAGCTGAACAGGCTTTCCTTGTGGTCGGCGGTATCTTTGAACGGCATCAGTTTCAGGGAGGGGTCGAGCTTCTCGCGGGTGATCAGGCCCTTGTTTTCCATGAACGGCAACAACGACTCTTCGAGGTCGTAACGGTAACTGGTGTTGTCCATGTCGAACACCGCGTAGTTACCTTTGTTGGCATTGGCGGCGATCATTGCGTCCAGTGCCTTGGCCTGATCGGCTGGCCAATGCTTCAAATCCGTAGCGAAGGCTTGGCCGGCGAGGCCCAAGCAGAGTGCGGCAGCCAGAAATTTCGGTGCAAGTTTCATCGGCACTTCTCCCTGAATTAAAGACATCGACGCTAACAAATAAGTGTGACAGCCCTCATCTACCCGCGACCGCTTGCGTCCCTATTGCGCCAGCTGCATCTCTGTCAGCGACACGCGCTTATTCCAAAAACGACAGTTTCAAGATGTTTTTGATATTAATTCATTAGATATCAAGCTGTTAGGCTTGCCGGTTCGCGGCTGCCCCGGAAGGTAGCTGGCACAAGTCTATTTTGGAGTTCCAATGAATCTGCCGCTGATCCTCAATCTGCTGGTGTTCCTCGCCCTGCTCTTTGGCCTGGCGCAAACCCGTCACACCACCTGGAGCCTGGCGAAAAAAGTCCTGCTCGCGTTGGTGCTGGGTGTGGTGTTCGGTGTGGCTCTGCACACTGTTTACGGTGCCGGCAACCCGGTACTGAAAGCCTCGATCGGCTGGTTCGATCTGGTGGGCAACGGTTACGTGCAGTTGCTGCAAATGATCGTGATCCCGCTGGTGTTCGCCTCGATCCTCAGCGCCGTGGCCCGTCTGCATAACGCTTCGTCGCTGGGCAAGATCAGCTTCCTGACCATCGGCACGCTGTTGTTCACCACCGCCATCGCGGCGCTGATTGGCATAGGCCTGACCAACCTCTTCGGTCTGACCGCCGAAGGCCTGGTGGCCGGCACTCAGGAAATGGCCCGTCTGCAAACCATCCAGACCGACTACGCAGGCAAGGTTGCCGACCTGAATGTGCCGCAGCTGTTGCTGTCGTTCATTCCGCAAAACCCGTTCGCCGACTTCGCTCGCGCCAAGCCGACCTCGATCATCAGCGTGGTGATTTTTGCCGCGTTCCTTGGAGTCGCAGCGCTGCAACTGCTGAAAGATGATGTCGACAAAGGTCAGAAAGTGATCAACGCCATCGACACCCTGCAAGCCTGGGTGATGCGCCTGGTGCGCTTGGTGATGAAGCTGACCCCGTACGGCGTATTGGCGCTGATGACCAAAGTGGTCGCCGGTTCCAACCTGCAGGACATCATCAAACTCGGCAGTTTCGTGGTGGTTTCCTACATCGGGCTGGGCCTGATGTTTGTGGTCCATGGCCTGCTGGTGTCGGCGGCCGGGATCAACCCGCTGCGGTTCTTCCGCAAGATCTGGCCCGTGCTGACATTTGCCTTCACCAGCCGCTCCAGCGCTGCGACCATTCCGCTGAGCATCGAAGCCCAGACCAGCCGTTTGGGTATTCCACAGTCCATCGCCAGTTTCGCCGCGTCGTTTGGCGCGACCATTGGCCAGAATGGCTGTGCCGGTCTGTACCCGGCGATGCTGGCGGTGATGGTTGCGCCAACCGTAGGCATCAACCCGCTGGACCCGCTGTGGATCGCGACGTTGGTGGCGATTGTGACGCTGAGTTCGGCGGGTGTGGCCGGCGTGGGCGGTGGCGCGACGTTTGCCGCGTTGATCGTGTTGCCGGCGATGGGCTTGCCGGTGTCACTGGTGGCGTTGCTGATTTCGGTTGAGCCGCTGATCGACATGGGCCGTACGGCGTTGAACGTGAGTGGTTCGATTACCGCCGGTGCGATCACCAGCCAGATCATGCGGCAGACCGATAAAGAGCTGCTGGAGGCGGATGAGCATTCGGAGTTGGCTCAGGCTTAATCGGCGACTGAGAGACCGCTTTCGCGAGCAAGCCCGCTCCCACATTGGATTTGTGCACGACGCAGATCAAGTGTGGGAGCGGGCTTGCTCGCGAAGCTTTTAGGCCTTTTCCCACACCTCAAAGTTGTACGCTGGCTTGTCGCCTTCCGCCGCATTCGGAACATTGGACACCAGCTTCCACTGCCCCAAATCAAACGCCGGAAACCACGCATCCCCTTCCGGGCTCAACGCCACGCGCGTCAAGTACAGCCGATCAGCCTGCGCCATCCCTTGCGCATACAACTGCGCCCCACCAATCAGCATCAGCTCATCGACGCCTTGCTCCTTTGCCCATTCTTCGGCGCGAACCACTGCAGCTTCCAGCGACGGATAAACCTCCGCGCCTTCGAGCTGCAGATCCACCTGACGGCTGACCACGATGTTCAACCGGCCCGGCAACGGACGACCGAGGGAATCCCAGGTCTTGCGCCCCATGATGATCGGCTTGCCGAGGGTGGTGGCCTTGAAGTATTTGAAGTCCCCCGGCAAGTGCCAGGGCATGCTGTTGTCGACGCCGATCACACGGTTTTCACCGAGGGCTGCGATCAGGCTGAGGGGGAGTGATTTAGTCATGCCGGCGAGGATACCAGAGCCTCCCGTACCCCGATAAGCGCCACAGCGGTTATGCTCACCGTTCAATTGAGCGACGGGATGCCGCGTGACTGAACTGACTCCACTGCAAAACCTCTGGCTGACCGAGACGGTGCGCCTGCGCGAAGAACACGCCGGTCCCCTGGATGATCTGGAAGCCAACCGACTGGCCCGCAGCGCCGGCGGCGACCTGCCGACACGCATTCAACGCCGTGCCCTGTGGCTGGCCGAGCGCGATGGACTGACCAGCGCCCTCAAACACTGGCTGCAAGGTTCGCGACTGGCACTGTTGGTGCTGGCTGTTCTCGCCGTTGCCAGCGGCGCCGGCCTGGCGATTGCCGCGCTGGGCGACGGACAAACCCCGGTCAATGTGTTCTGGGCCTTGGGCAGCTTGCTCGGACTGAACCTGATTCTATTGCTGAGCTGGGCGTTGGGCCTGGCCTTCGCCGGCGAACACGGCGCCACCCTCGGCCGATTATGGTTATGGCTCAGCGAAAAACTCGCTCGCGATGCCAAAGCCGCGCAACTGGCCCCGTCCCTGCTGCTATTGCTGCAACGACAGAAACTCAATCGCTGGGCGGTCGGCGTACTGGTCAACGGCTTGTGGTTGCTGGCGATGCTCAGCGCGCTGGTGATGCTGTTGTTGCTGATGGCGACCCGGCGTTACGGTTTCGTCTGGGAAACCACGCTCCTCGGCGGCGACACCTTCGTCGCCATGACTCAAGCCCTCGGCGCCCTGCCGGCCATGCTTGGTTTCAACGTTCCGACCGTGGAAATGATCCGCGCCAGCGGCGATGCCGCGCTCAACATCGAAAGCGCCCGTCAGGCCTGGGCAACATGGCTGGTCGGTGTACTGGTGGTCTACGGTGTTTTGCCGCGACTGTTGCTGGCGCTGTTCTGCCTGTGGCGCTGGAAAACCGGGCAAGCGGCATTGCGTCTGGATTTGAACCTGCCCGGTTACGCCCAACTGCGCGAACGGCTGATGCCGACCAGTGAACGCCTGGGTATCAGCGACGCTGCGCCAGAGCAATTGCATCGTATTGAAAGCGGCGTCAGCGACCTGCAAAGCGATGGCGCGTTGTTGGTCGCCATCGAGCTGGACGATCAACGTCCATGGCCGCCGCAATTACCGAAAACCGTGGGCAACGCCGGGATTCTCGACAGTCGCGAATCGCGCAACAAACTTCTCGAACAACTGAGCCGTTTCCCCCCGGCCCGCCTGGCCATCGCTTGCGATCCGCGACGTTCTCCGGACCGTGGCAGTCTGGCACTGATCGCCGAACTGGCCCGCAGCGCCAGCGCCACCCGCGTCTGGCTGCTGCAAGCACCGCCGGGCGAAGCGCTGGATGCCGAAAGGCTGGGTGACTGGCACGTGGCGCTGCAACAGCTGGACTTGCCGTTCGCCGATTGCGCGCCGTTGAACTGGCTGGAGAGCGGTCATGACTAACCCCTGGAAACCGCCCTTGAAGCTCGCCGTGGTCGGCCACACCAATGTCGGCAAAACCTCATTGCTGCGAACGTTGACCCGCGATGTCGGTTTCGGTGAGGTGTCTCATCGCCCTAGCACCACACGACACGTCGAAGGCGCGCGGTTGTCGGTGGACGGCGAACCTTTGCTCGACCTCTACGACACCCCCGGTCTGGAAGACGCCATCGCCCTGCTCGACTACCTCGAGCGTCTGGAACGCCCCGGCGAACGCCTCGACGGCCCGGCACGACTGGCGCGATTCCTTGAGGGCAGCGAAGCCCGGCAGCGCTTCGAACAGGAAGCCAAGGTGCTGCGGCAACTGCTGACCTGCGACGCCGGTCTCTACGTGATCGACGCCCGGGAACCGGTGCTGGCCAAGTACCGCGACGAACTGGACGTGTTGGCCAGCTGCGGAAAACCGCTGCTGCCGGTGCTGAACTTTGTCAGCAGCGCCAACCACCGCGAGCCGGATTGGCGCGAAGCGTTGGCACGCCTCGGCTTGCACGCCTTGGTGCGTTTCGACAGCGTCGCACCGCCGGAGGATGGCGAACGTCGACTGTATGAAAGCCTCGCACTGCTGCTGGAAAACGCCCGCCCGCAACTGGAGCGCCTGATCGCCGATCAGCAAGCCCAACGCCAGGCCCGGCAACAGAGTGCGGCGCGGCTGATTGCCGAATTATTGATCGACTGCGCCGCGTGCCGACGCAGCGTGGTCAGCGAAGCCGAGCAAGAACAGCAGGCCATCAACGAACTGCGCAAAGCGGTTCGACAACGGGAACAACGCTGCGTCGAAGCGCTGCTCAAGCTCTACGCTTTCCGTCCACAGGACGCGGCGGCCAGTGATCTGCCACTGCTTGATGGCCGCTGGGGTGACGACCTGTTCAACCCGGAAACCCTGAAACAGCTCGGCGTGCGAGTCGGTGGCGGTATCGCGGCCGGCGCGGCAGCCGGGGCCGGGGTCGACTTGCTGGTAGGCGGTCTGACCCTTGGCGCAGCGGCACTCGCCGGCGCAATTGCCGGCGGCGCCCTGCAAACCGCGCGCAGTTATGGCAGCCGGTTAATGGGCAAGATCAAAGGCCAGCGAGAGCTGACCGTCGATGACGGCGTGCTGCGGCTATTGGCGTTGCGTCAGCGGCAACTGCTGCAAGCGCTTAATGCGCGAGGGCATGCGGCGATGGACAGCATTCAGGTCGCCACGCCCCAGGACAAATCCTGGCGCGAAGGCAAACTGCCCGAGGCACTGACCAAGGCGCGGGCGCATCCGCAGTGGTCGTCGCTTGATCCGCATCCGAAGTTGAATCAGGCGGAAAGGCAAGAGCAGGTTGAGGTATTGGCGCAGCAGCTTTAGGTCTGGGTGTTGGGGCGGCCCCTTCGCGAGCAAGCCCGCTCCCACATTTGATTTTCAGTGACCCAATATTTGTGTATGACACGGATCTAATGTGGGGCTTGCTCGCGAAGGCCGCACCTCGGTTCATTTGCATTACGCCACCAATAGGCGCAACGCCTTTTCTTTCAAGAGACGAAGATCAATCACCGGCACCGCCATTTCCTTGGCCTGCTCATCCCACTGACGCATCCGCAAACTCACCGCACATAACGGATCCTGCTCGAAAGCTTCAGCCTCTTCAGCGGTCATCACGCCACCCTGATATTCCAGCGTCCGGCGACTGGCTTCGCTCAATCTCTCGTAATACCCAGGCTCTTTGAGCGTCAGGTAGCGCTTGGCCTGAACGTGGTATTCCACAAGCCGCGCCAAGCGCTCGCTGAAACCTGCGCGACGTAAGTAATCCGCGCCCAACCGTTCGTGACTGACCACGCCGAAGCCGCCCATGGTCTCGGCGCTCTCGGCGCAGATATGCCCGATGTCGTGGAAGAACGCGGCCAGCACCACTTCGTCATCGAAGCCCTCGGCCATGGCCAGTTCGGCGGCCTGTGACATGTGCTCGATCTGCGACACCGGCTCGCCAATGTAATCGCTGTCGCCAAAGCGCTCGTATAACGCGAACACCTCGGCGATCACTTGCTCATTGCGGTCCATCAACGCTCTCCCAACAACGTCGCTACGTTGCGTTCAGCCATCGCCGGCCCGACGCTCATGCCGACACCGGTGTGCATCAGTGCCACGCTCACACCCGGCATCGGACGCAGAAACGAGAATGGCCCGGGTCCCCGCGAACCATAGACACCCTGCCAGCGTTCCACCACTTGCACCTTGCAACCCAACGTCTGCTCGGCCAGTTCGATCATCCAGTTGTCCACTTGCTCGGCATTGAACGGCGACGGGTCGCTGCCGTAATGGTGGGAGTCGCCGATGATCAACTCACCGTAAGGCGTCGGGCTGATCAGCAGGTGAATGCCGTTTTCATGCAGATGCGGTTCCTCTCGCAGGATTTGCGCTTGCACCGCCGCCGCTTCCGGCAGATCGGCGAAGGCGCCGTAGTGCACGCAGCTCAGACCGGTGAGCAACGCGTGTTGCAGGTTGAGGTTGATTTGCGGTCGAGCGCGGAGCATTTGCAGGCGGCAGATTTGCGGGTTGAGCTCGGCGATTGGCTCGGCCAGCAGCGTCTGATAATCGTGGCCGGAACAGACGATGATCTGTTCGGCACTGAAGGATCCGGCGGTGCTGTGCAAGCGGCCGGGCTCGATGTCGCGCACCAGGGTGGAGAAGTGAAACGCGACGCCAAGTTCGCGGTGCAGGTAGTCGATCAACGCCGGAATCGCTTCGCGCGAATACAGTTGCTGATCGTCCATTCCGTGCAATGCGGCGCGGTGATGGCTGAACTGGCCGCCGTATACGTCACGCAATGCAGCGCCGCGCAACAGGTCGACGCGGTAACCGTGTTCCACGGCGCGACCGGCGCAGAAGGCTTCCAGCAGGTGTTCTTCGGCTTCGGTGCGGGCGAACAGGTACGAGCCGTTGCGCTTGAGTTGCAGACCGGCGAGTTGGGCCCATTGGCCCCAGATCTCGCGGCTGGCTTTGGCCAGTTCGAGCATCAGGCCCGGTGGTTGGCCGGTGACCAGTGCCTGACCGAAGTTTCGTACCGAGGCACCCAAAGGCGTTTCGCTGCGTTCGAAAACGGTGACTTTCAGACCGCGCTTGGCGGCGGCGTAGGCGTGGGACAGGCCGAGAATGCCAGCGCCGACGATCAGCATGTCGTTGTGTTGTGTCATGAAGAGGTGTCCAAAGTTCGAAGCCGCCTTCGCGAGCAAGCCCGCTCCCACAGGGGAACGCATTCCAAATGTGGGAGCGGGCTTGCTCGCGAAGGGGCCCTGTCAGCCGATGAAGATCTTACTTGGCAGCCACTTTCTCGGACTTGCCGTCATAGCGCTTGCGCCATTCGGTGAGGATTTCATCGCGATTCTTCGACGCCCAGGCAAAGTCGTTCTTGATCAAACGCTGCTCATAATCCGCCGGCAATTCGGTCTGCGGCTTGGCAATACCTGGCTGCGCGAGCACCGCGAAGTTCTCTTTATAAAGCTCCATCGCCGCCGGGCTGGCAGAGAAGTCAGCCAGTTTCTTTGCGGCATCCTCGTGCGGTGTGCCCTTGATCACGGCGGTGGCTTCGATCTCCCAGCCCAGACCTTCTTTCGGCAGGATGATGTCCAGCGGCGCGCCTTGGCGCTTCAGCTGAACGGCCGGGTATTCAAAGGAAATACCGATCGGGAATTCACCCGCCGCTGCCAGCTTGCACGGCTTGGAACCGGAGTGAACGTACTGGCCGATGTTCTGGTGCAGGTCGTCCATGTACTGCCAGCCCTGCTTCTCGCCGAAGGTTTGCAGCCAGGCGCTGACGTCGAGGAAACCGGTGCCGGACGACGCCGGGTTGGGCATGACGATTTTGCCTTTGTACTCAGGCTTGGTCAGGTCCTGCCAGCTCACGGGTTTGCTCAGGCCCTGCTTTTCGGCTTCGACAGTGTTGAAGCAAATGGTCGCAGCCCAGACGTCCATGCCGACCCAGGCCGGCGGGTTGGCGGCGTCGCGGTAGTTGCCGCCGATCTTGCCCAGGTCCTTCGGCGCGTAACTTTGCAGCATGCCTTGCTGGTCGAGGATCGCCAGGCTCGAAGCGGCCAGGCCCCACACCGCATCAGCCTGCGGGCGGGCTTTTTCGGCCAGCAGTTTGGCGGTGATGATGCCGGTGGAGTCGCGCACCCACTTGATCTCGACGTCCGGGTTGGCCTTTTCGAAGGCTTCTTTGTAGGTCTTCAGTTGTTCGGCTTCGAGGGCGGTGTACACCGTCAACTCGGTTTTCGCCGCGAAGGCGTTCAGGCTGAAAGCGGTGAGGACAGCAGCGGCCAGGGCCATAGGCTTGAACATGATCTTTTCCTGTTTGAGTTGAGGGGTTGAAGCGAATCAATGGCCTGGCGCGGTCTGCCGCCAGGCCTGGGAGCGGCGCAACAAACCGCGCGAGGCCCAGGCCAGCAACAGGGACACGCCCGCCGAGGTGAACAGAATCAAAGTCGACATCGCCGCCGCGCCGCCGACGTTGCCGGCGTCATCCATGTTCAGTACCGCCACCGCCGCGAGGATGGTGTCGGGGCTGTAGAGGAAGATCGCCGCCGAGACAGTGGTCATGGCCGAGACGAACAGGTAACGCACGATGTCCAGCAGCGCCGGCAGGCAGATCGGCACGGTGACGCGCAGGTAATGCCGATACAGCGGCGCCTTGAGCGACAGCGCGGCGGCTTCGAACTCGGCGTCGAGTTGACGCAGCGCCGTGGTCGCGGTCATTTGCGCGGTGGTCAAATAGTGAGCAATGGTGCACACCACCAGCAGGGTCATGGTCCCGTAGAGCACATGCAGCGGGTTGCCGCTGAGGTTGAAGAAAAAGACGTAACCCAGGCCCAGCACCAGACCCGGCACCGCCATCGGTACGAAACTGAGCATGCGCAGTGTCAGATTCAGCCCGCGCTGGCCCTTGGTTTTTTCCATCAGGTAGGCGCCGGTGAAGATCAGCACGCTGCCGATCAACGCCGTGCACAAGGCCATCTTCACGCTGTTGCCGTAGGCCAGCCAGCCACCGCCCGCCGTGTCGTTGAACTGGTAATGGTTGAGCGACAGCGACAGGTTGTACGGCCAGAATTTCACCAGTGACGAATACACCGCCATGCCGAACACCAGCAGCAACACCGCGCAGATCAGCAGCACGATGGCCAGGTAGCAGTCGTCCCGCAGTTTCGACGGCGCCGGTTGAAAGACCTGCGCCCGACCGCTCATGGAATCGCCGTGACGCCGACGCAGCCAGGCGTCGACCCCAAAACTGAACAGCGCCGGCAGCAGCAGGACCATGCCGATCAACGCGCCGCGACCGAACTGTTGTTGGCCGACCACGGCTTTGTAGGCTTCCAGCGCCAGTACCTGATAATCGCCACCGACCACCACGGGTACGCCGAAGTCGGTGATGGTCAGGGTGAATACCAGACAGAACGCCGCGAACACGGCCTGACGGGTTGCCGGCCAAGTGATGCTGCGAAAGGCTTTCGCCGGACTGGCGCCCATGCTGGAGGCGGCATCGAAGAGTCGCGCATCCGCCAGCGACAGGGCCGACAGCAGAATCATCAACGCGTGTGGGAAGGTGTAGATGACCTCACCCAGAACAATGCCCCAGAAGCCGTAAATGTTGTCCGAGAGCAAACCGCGCAACATGCCCTGGTTGCCGAACAGATAAACCAGCGCAATGCCCGGCAACATCGACGGCGCCATCAGTGGCAACAGCGACATCCCACGCCAGATGCCTTTGCCCGGTATCAATGTGCGTTGCAGGGCGTAGGCAAACAGGTAGGCCAGCGGTACGACAATCGCCGCAACGCTGAGGGAAACCTTCAGGCTATTGCCGAGCAACCAGTGAAAATTGGCACTGGTAACCAATTCACGGGCGGCCACCAGACCGCCGCCCTGCCCGGCTTCAGAGCTGAAACCGCGCCAGAAGATCGCCAGCAACGGCATCAGTACCGCAACGCCGAGCAACACCAACAACAGGGCCTTGCCCCCGACCACAAACACCCGGTCGCCAATCTCGGCACGGGAGGTCTGCCGAACCTGCTTGTGCGGTATCGGCAGCGCGAGGTTCGCGCTCATCAGGCAAACACCTGCAGGCTGCGCGGTGGCAAGGCGACCATGATCTGTTGCGCGCCGAGGCGCGGCATGGCTTCCGGCGCCAGTTCCGCCAGCAGCGCATGACCCGGTAGTTGATCGAGTTCGAAGCTCATGCGGCAGCGGTTGCCGAGGAAGGTGATTTCGCGAACCTTGGCCGGGAACAGGTTTTCTTCATGCACGGGCGGGTTGACGTTGATCGCTTCCGGGCGGCAGAACAAACGTCCGGACGCGGTTTTGGCGCTGCCGTCGGCCAGGCGCATGTTCATCCCGCCGACCTGGGCGTGGCTGTCGCTGCTGCGCTGGAATGGCAGCCAGTTGCCCTGGCCGACGAACTCCGCCACAAACGGCGTCGCCGGGCGGTCGTAGATTTCCTGCGGCGTGGCGTATTGCTCGACCTTGCCGTTGTTCATCACGGCGATGCGGTCGGCCATCAGCATGGCTTCGTCCTGATTGTGGGTGACCATCAGGGTGGTGATGCCGAGGTTGCGCTGCAGTTGGCGCAGTTCGGTGCACAGATGCTCGCGGACCCGAGCGTCGAGGGCCGACATCGGTTCGTCCAGCAGCAGCAACGAAGGTGCCGGCGCCAAGGCCCGAGCCAGTGCGACACGTTGCTGTTGGCCGCCGGACAATTGGCCGGGGTACTTTTTCTCACTGCCGATCAGGCCGACCAGCTCCAGCATCTGACCGACACGCTTGCGCACTTCATCGCGACCACTGCCGGCGAGGCCGTAGGCGATGTTCGCTTCGACGGTAAGATTGGGGAACAGCGCGTAGGACTGAAACAGAATGCCGTAGTCCCGAGCCTGGGGCGCCAGATGGGAAACGTCGCGATTGCCGAGGTACAACTCGCCACTGTCCTGCTTCTCAAGACCGGCAATGCAGCGCAGCAAGGTGGTTTTGCCACAGCCCGACGGACCGAGCAGACACACCAGCTCACCGGCCGCCACGTCGAGGGAAACGTTATCCAGCGCGGTGAAGGCGCCGAAGCGTTTCTGCACGCCGCGCACTTTCATCGGCGCGCCGGGGTTGGTCAGGGCAGTTGCGATCGAGTGGTTCATGGACAGGCCTCATCAAGCAGATGAAGGCCATCCTAGATTTGTAATGCGTCCGACATGTGGCAGTGAGGCAAAAACGGCTGATAGTGGTATTCAAGGATTTGGGTTGGAGTTATGGGTTGTCTGGTCTGGCGCCTTCGCGAGCAAGCCCGCTCCCACATTTTGGAATGCGTTTCCCCTGTGGGAGCGGGCTTGCTCGCGAAGAGGCCCGCACAGTCAGCGCAACTCTCAGACCGGAGCCATTTCCTGCGCCAACCCCAGGAACGCCGCCGGCAGCCGCGCGCCTTTTCGCTCTTTGAGGCAGTACAAATACTCGGGGATCTGCGGCGCATTCTCGATGGTCAGCACGCGCAGTTGCGGATCATGCGGCACTTCCTGCCGGGCAATGATGCTGATGCCGATATTGCGCAACACCGCCTCACGGATCGACTCACGGCTGCCAATTTCCAGCAGCGGCCCGAAACTCACCCCGGCGCTGGCCAGCAATTCCTCGGTCAGACGTCGAGTGGTCGAACCCGATTCGCGCATCAATAACGTATGCCCGGCCAACGCACTGAGCGGCACATGGTCGTGGACCGCCAACGGATGATTGCGATGCACAGCTAGCACCAGCGGATCGCTGCCGAGCACCCGGCGAATCAGCCGCGCATCGTCGAGCAACTGCGACGACGCCGCGACATCCACCCGGTAATCCTCCAGGGCTTCAAGCACTTGCTGGGAGTTACCGATCTCCACCGACACTTCCACCTGTGGCAGGCGCTCGCGAAAGGTCTTCACCAGATCGAGGATGTAATACGGCGCGGTCGCGGCGATACGCAACGTGCCTTGGACCTGACCGCTGTTACGCAGGAAAAACTCGATGTCGGCTTCCTGCTGCAACAGCGCCTTGACCATCGGCAACAGCCGCGCACCTTCATCGCTGACGCTGAGGCGGCGGCCGCCACGGTAGAACAGCTCAACCGAGTACTGGCTTTCCAGATTGCGAATCTGCGTGGTCACCGTGGGTTGGCTCAGGCCGAGTTTTTTCGCCGCCAGGGTAATGCTGCCCAAGCGGGCAACCATGTAAAACGCCTTCAGCTCGGCACTCAGCACACCCTTTCCTCATCGTCTATTTGCGCAATAAGCGCAAACCGTTAAACACCACCAACAGGCTCACGCCCATGTCGGCGAACACCGCCATCCACATGGTGGCGATCCCGGCGAAGGTTACCCCAAGAAAGATCGCTTTGATGACCAATGCCAGGGCAATGTTCTGTTTGAGGATGCTTGAGGTTTGTCGTGACAGCCGGATGAAGGTCGGGATCTTGCGCAGATCGTCGTCCATCAGGGCGACATCGGCGGTCTCGATGGCGGTATCGGTGCCCGCTGCCGCCATGGCAAAACCGATCTCGGCCCGCGCCAGTGCCGGGGCGTCGTTAATACCGTCACCGACCATGCCGACGATATGGCCCTGTGCATAAAGGGCTTCGATGGCTTGCAGCTTGTCGGTCGGCAGCAGATCGCCCTTGGCCTCGTCGATGCCGACTTGCGCGGCAATCGCCTGAGCGGTGTGGACGTTGTCGCCGGTCAGCATCAGGGTTTTGATGCCCAAGTCGTGCAGTTGCTGGATCGCCTCGCGGCTGGACTCTTTCACGGTGTCGGCCACGGCGAACAGCGCCAATGGGCCGGATTTGTCGAGCAGCAGCACCACGGACTTGCCCTGTTTCTCCAGCGCGAACAGCTTTTCCTCCAGTGCAGGCGAGCACAGGTTCAGTTCTTCCACTAAACGGTGATTACCCAAGTGGTAAACCTGACCATTGATTTCGCCGCGTACACCGCGACCGGCCAGCGCCGCAAAGTTATCCACAATCAGCGGTGCGAGTTGTTTATCCACAGCCGCGTTGGCAATGGCCAACGACACTGGGTGATCGGAGCGACCGGCCAGCGCAGCAGCAATCGCCGGGGCTGATGCGTCAGCGGTTGGATCAAGCGACAGGTAATCGGTCTGCACCGGTTTGCCGTGCGTGATCGTGCCGGTCTTGTCCAAGGCCAGGTAATCGAGCTTGTAACCGCCCTCCAGATAAACGCCGCCCTTCACCAGAATCCCATTGCGCGCCGCCGCCGCGAGGCCGCTGACGATGGTCACCGGGGTTGAAATCACCAGCGCACATGGGCACGCAACCACCAGCAACACCAACGCCCGGTAGATCCAGTCGAACCATACGGCGCCCATGAACAGTGGCGGAATCACAGCGACGGCGAGAGCCAGGATGAACACCGCCGGGGTGTAGATTTTCGAGAAGCTGTCGACGAAACGCTGGGTCGGTGCCCGCGCGCCTTGGGCCTGTTCCACGGCGTGGATGATTCGTGCCAGTGTCGAGTTGTTGGCCGCTGCGGTTACTGAGTACTCCAGGGAACCTGCCTGGTTGATGGTGCCGGCGAAGACTTTATCGCCGATGGTCTTCTCCACCGGCAGGCTTTCACCGGTGATCGGCGCCTGATCGATGGTCGAACTGCCCGAAACCACTTCACCGTCCAGGCCGATTCGCTCACCCGGACGCACCCGCACCCGCGCACCCAACTCGATGGTTTTAACATCCCGCTCAATCCAACTGCCGTCGGCCTGCTGCACCGTGGCTTGTTCCGGGGTCATCTGCATCAGACCGCCGATGGCGTTGCGTGCCCGGTCCAGAGACTTGGCTTCGATCAACTCGGCCACGGTGAACAGGAACATCACCATCGCCGCTTCCGGCCACTGGCCGATCAAAATCGCGCCAGTCACCGCGATGCTCATCAGCGCGTTGATGTTCAGGTTGAGGTTTTTAAGCGCGATCCAGCCCTTTTTATAGGTCCTGAGGCCGCCGCTGAGGATCGAGATCAGCGCGATGACTGCCACAACCCAGTTCGGCGCAGCGTTGGTGAAGTGGATCACTTCGGCGGCCAGCGCACCAATACCCGACAGCGCCAAGGGCCACCAGGGCTTTTTCTCGGGAGCCGGTGCTGACGGTTCAGCGCCCTGCTCTATCGGCTCGGCCTGCATGCCGAGGGACTTGATGGCGTCGATGATCGGAGCAGTGCTCGGCAGGTCATGGGTGACGCCCAACACGCGGTTGATCAGGTTGAACTCCAGTTGCTGCACGCCCACGAGTTTGCCGAGTTTGTTCTCGATCAGTGTCTGCTCGGTCGGGCAATCCATGGCATCGATGCGGAAGCTACTCAGCCGCGCGCCAGCGGTCGGCGTTTCGCTGAGTTTGATCAGCGACGGTGCCGCCACTTTGGACGAACAGCAGGAATCCTCGTGGCTGCCATGGTCATGCTTCTGTACAGGCTGCAGCTTGTGGCTGTGATCGTGATCGTGATCGTGATCGTGATCGTGATCAGCCTCGGGTTTGTGCGTGTGAAGGGAATCGCTCATTGGGTCGCGTCCGGAAAGGTGCCTGTTGCCAAGTAAAGACCCTATAGCCACTATAGGGTCAAGCACCCTTTTGGAGATTGCCGTCATGAAGATCGGAGAACTGGCCAAACTCACCGACTGCGCCGTGGAAACCATTCGCTACTACGAGCGCGAAAATCTGCTGCCGGAGCCGGCCCGTAGCGACGGCAACTACCGCGTCTACACCCAGGCCCACGCCGAGCGCCTGACCTTCATCCGCAACTGCCGCACCCTCGACATGACGCTTGAGGAAATCCGCAGCCTGCTGGCCCTGCGTGACAGTCCGCAGGATCAGTGCGAAAGCGTGAATGCGTTGATTGACGAGCACATTCATCACGTGAAGGCGCGGATCGATGGGTTGATGGCGTTGCAGACACAACTGCTCGACCTGCGCCAACGTTGTGGCGAGGGGCCGGATATTGATCAGTGCGGGATTTTGCAGCGGCTTGAAGTGAACGGCGGGGTTGTGGCGACGGAGGTGGAGCATTCCCATGTTGGCCGCAGTCACGGCCACTAAAAACACCGAAAATCAAATGTGGGAGCGGGCTTGCTCGCGAATGCGTCGTGTCAGTCAACGATGATGTCGACTGGCATACCGCTTTCGCGAGCAAGCCCGCTCCCACATTTGGTCGGTGTTAAGGCTTAAACCGCCATCGGCGCGGTCATCGGCGCGTGGTGCTCGTAGCCTTCGAGCGAGAAATCGCTCGGCTCGATCAACTCCAGCCACTCCGGCTGATAAACACCCGTCTTGGCAAACTCCGGCACACGATCACTAATCACCAGTTTCGGCATCGGGAACGGCTCGCGCTTGAGCTGTTCATTCAGCATGTCCAAATGGTTTTCGTAGACGTGGGCATCACCGATGAAATAGGTGAACCAGCGCGGCGTGTAGCCGGTCAGGCGACCGATCAGGCTCAGCAGCGCGGCGCCTTCGGTGAGGTTGAACGGCGTGCCCAGGCCCAGGTCGTTGGAGCGGATGTACAGAGTCAAAGAGATTTCTTTGGTCTCCACATTCGGGTGGAACTGGTACAGCAAGTGGCACGGCGGCAGGGCCATTTCATCGAGCTGGGCGACGTTCCAGCCGTGGAACAGAATGCGGCGGCTGCCCGGGTCTTTGATGATGGTGTCGACGCACTGGCGGATCTGGTCGATCGCCTTGTACAGCACCACGTAGGCTTGACCGTCTTCTTCGCCTTCGGCGATTTGGCGGTAGCCCTGACTCAGGGTCTGTTCGATGGCGGCCTGGTTGCTGACCGGGATCTGCTTGTACGCCGGCCATTTGCGCCATTGCACGCCGTAGATCTCGCCGAGGTCGTCTTCGCCCTGACGGAACGGGTTGGCCAGCCACTGGGCGTTTTCGTTGGCGTTCTGATCCCAGACCTTGCAACCCAGCGCACGGAATTCGGCGGCGTTGTTCACCCCGCGCAGAAAACCACACATCTCGCCGATGGCCGATTTGAAGGCCATCTTGCGCGTGGTGATCGCCGGGAAACCTTCCTTCAGGTCATAACGCAGCATCGCGCCAGGGAAGCTGATGGTGTTCACGCCGGTGCGGTTGGCCTGTTTGGTGCCGTTCTTGATGACGTGGGCGACCAGTTCGAGATATTGCTTCATGAGTTACCTGTGTCCTTGAACCCGGGACCGTCGCCCCGGGGTTCGAATTTATACGGCCGCCGCTGGAGCCGCCGGTGCACGGTGATACGCCAGCCAGATCAGGTACAGACCGCCGACGATCATCGGTACGCAAAGTACCTGACCCATGGTCAGCCAGTTCCAGGCCAGATAGCCCAGTTGCGCGTCCGGTACGCGGACGAATTCGACGATGAAACGGAAGATGCCATAGAACAGCGCGAACATCCCGGACACCGCCATGGTCGGCCGCGGCTTGCGCGAGAACAACCAGAGAATGGCGAACAGCGCCACGCCTTCGAGCGCGAACTGGTACAGCTGCGACGGGTGACGCGCCAGTTGCGCTGGATCGGTCGGGAAGATCATCGCCCACGGCACATCGGTTGCCTTGCCCCACAACTCGGCGTTGATGAAGTTGCCAATACGTCCGGCGCCCAGACCGATCGGCACCATCGGTGCGACGAAGTCCATCAGCTGGAAGAACGACTTGCCGTTCTTTTTACCAAACCACAACGCGGCCAGCATCACGCCGATGAACCCGCCGTGGAACGACATGCCGCCCTTCCACACTTCAAAGATCAACAACGGGTTGGCGATGTAAGCACTCAGATCGTAAAACAGCACATAGCCCAAGCGGCCGCCGACAATGACCCCCATCGACATCCAGAACACCATGTCGGAGAGTTTCTCTTTACTCCAGGTCGGGTCGAAGCGGTTCAACCGGCGCGACGCCAGCAGCCAGGCGCCGCCGATGCCGATCAGGTACATCAAGCCGTACCAGTGGATTTTCAGCGGACCGATGGCCAATGCCACCGGGTCGATCTGCGGGTAAGGCAGCATTGCGACTCCTCGTTAGAGTTGAAACCTTTAAAATTCCCGGGCGACGCTGTCACGCCAGGATTAAGTCAGGATTGCGCTGCGTCAGAGCAGGAAATTCAGGCCCACGCAGAACAGCAAAGCGGCGAACAGTTTTTTCAGCAACTTCGGCGACAGGCTGTGGGCCAGTCGTGCGCCGAGGCGGGCGAAGAACATGCTAGTCAGGGCGATCCCCAGCAGCGCCGGTAAATAAACAAAACCGAGACTATGGGCCGGCAGCAACGGATCGTGCCAGCCCAGAATCATGAAAAATAATGCACTGGACAAGGCAATCGGCAGACCGCAGGCGGATGAAGTCGCCACCGCTTGCTGCATCGGCACGCTGCGCCAGGTCAGGAACGGCACCGTCAGCGAACCGCCACCAATCCCGAAAATCGCCGAGGCCCAGCCAATCACACTGCCGGCCACGGTCAGACCGACTTTACCCGGCACCGTTCGAGAAGGCTTGGGTTTGAAATCCAGTGCCAGTTGCGCGGCGATGACCAAGGCGAAGACACCAATGATTTTCTGCAGGTTGGGCCCGGAAATCGCCTCCGCCGTCAGCGCCCCAAAACCGGCGCCGATGAGAATACCGAGGGTCATCCAGGCAAAAATCGGCCAACGCACGGCACCGCGACGGTGATGTTCGCGGATCGCATTGACCGAGGTAAATATGATTGTCGCCAGGGACGTGCCGACCGCAAGGTGCGTGAGGATCGACGGATCGAACCCTTGCAACTTGAAACTGTAGACCAGCACCGGAACGATAATGATACCGCCGCCGACCCCGAACAGCCCGGCCAGCACACCTGCACAGGCGCCAAGCGCCAGATAGAGCAGAAATTCCATGCGCATCCCCAAATGAGAGCGGCATGGTAACGGATGCATGGCCTCAAGCTCCACTGGATGGCGATGGATACCCGCACGACGACTGAGTAGAGTGAGCAGAAAACACACAAGGACTGCCTTATGTGCCTGATTGTTTTCGCTTGGCGACCGGGTCACGCCCAGCCGCTGATCGTGGCGGCCAACCGCGACGAATTCTATGCCCGGCCCAGCCTGCCGCTGGCGCAATGGACCGAAGCACCGCACGTGCATGCCGGTCGCGATCTGGAGGCCGGGGGCACCTGGCTCGGTGTTGGCGCCCATGGACGCTTCGCCGCGCTGACCAATATCCGCGATCCGCACCAGCCGCCCGCACGCAAGTCGCGAGGCGAGCTGGTGGCGCGATTTCTTAGCGGGGATTTGCCAATAGATGACTATTTGAGCGACGTTGTTGCACGTTCGCTGGAATATGCCGGGTTTAACCTGCTGATCGGCAATGCCAACGAACTGTGGCACTTCAATGCCCGGGAGACTGAGGCCGTGATGCTGCCACCGGGGGTTTATGGGTTGTCGAACGCGGGGCTGGATACGCCGTGGCCGAAACTGCTCAAGGCGCGGGAAGCGCTGGAGGAAGTGCTGGAAGATCCGCAACCCCAGGCTTTATTGGCGTTGCTGAATGATCCGCAGACGGCGCCATTTGCCGAACTGCCGGATACCGGGGTCGGGTTGGCCACCGAGACGTTGCTGTCGAGTGTGTTTATTGCCAGTCCGACTTATGGGACGCGGGCGAGTACGGCGTTGATTGTTCAGGCGGATGGGACGCGGTGGATGGTTGAGCGGAGTTTTGGGCCGTATGGCGGGCATTTGGGGGAAGTGGAGATCAGGGTTTAGCGCTGTCAGGACTGACGCCTTCGCGAGCAAGTCGAGTCGTCGCACCGCCGCTCCCACATTCGACCGCGTTCTTCTGGGAAAACTCGGTTAAATGTGGGAGCGGGCTTGCTCGCGAAGGGGCCATTAGCGTTTAGAGGGTCTTGGCCGAAGCCGGATTAATCATCCGCGCCAACCCAAGGTTCTTCAGCGCCAATTGCAGCGAGCTGTGGATAACTTGCGGGTTGTCGATGGTCATCAGCTCCGCGAGCAATTCCTTGGCCTTGCTCAGGTTGATCTGACGCAGCATCCACTTCACTTTCGGCAAGTTGGTGGCGTTCATCGACAGGCTGTCGAAGCCCATCGCCATCAACAGCACCGCCGCCGCCGGGTCACCGGCCATCTCACCGCAGATGCTCACTGGCTTGCCTTCGGCATGAGCGTCACGCACTACGCTCTGAAGGGCTTGCAGCACCGCTGGGTGCAGGTAATCGTAGAGGTCGGCTACCCGCGGGTTGTTTCGGTCCACGGCCAGCAGGTACTGGGTCAGGTCGTTGGAACCGACCGACAGGAAGTCCACTTGCCGCGCCAGTTCCTTGGTCTGATAAACCGCCGCCGGAATTTCGATCATCACGCCGATCGGCGGCATAGGCACATCGCAGCCTTCGTCGCGGACTTCGCCCCAGGCCCGGTGAATCAGGTGCAGGGCTTCTTCCAGTTCGTGAGTGCCGGAGATCATCGGCAGCAGGATCCGCAGGTTGTTCAAGCCTTCGCTGGCCTTGAGCATGGCGCGTGTCTGCACCAGGAAGATTTCCGGGTGGTCGAGCGTGACGCGAATGCCGCGCCAGCCGAGGAACGGGTTGTCTTCCTTGATCGGGAAGTACGACAGCGACTTGTCGCCGCCGATGTCCAGGCTGCGCATGGTCACCGGTTGCGGGTGGAACGCGGCGAGCTGCTCGCGATAAATCGCCAGTTGCTCTTTTTCACTCGGGAAGCGCTGGTTGATCATGAACGGCACTTCGGTGCGGTACAGACCGACGCCTTCAGCGCCACGCTTCTGCGCCCGCGCCACGTCCGCCAGCAGGCCGGTGTTGACCCACAGCGGCATGCGGTGGCCATCGAGGGTCACGCACGGCAAGTCCCGCAGTGCATCCAGCCCGAGGGCCAGTTGTTTCTCTTCCTCGACCACTTCGGCGAACTGCTTGCGCAACACTTCGCTGGGGTTGGTGTAGACCTCGCCGTGGTAGCCGTCGACGATCATCTGGATGCCGTCGACTTTCGAATACGGCAGGTCGACCAGGCCCATCACCGTCGGGATACCCATGGCGCGCGCCAGGATCGCCACGTGGGAGTTGCCGGAACCGAGTACCGACACCAGACCGACCAGCTTGCCTTCCGGCACCTCGCCGAGCATTGCCGGCGTCAGTTCTTCGCTGATCAGGATGGTGTTGTCGGGGTAGACCAGGGTCTGTTGACGTTCTTCCTGCAAGTAAGCCAGCAAGCGGCGACCAAGGTCTTTGACGTCCGACGCGCGCTCACGCAGGTAGGCATCGTCCATCAATTCGAAACGGTTGACGTGTTCGGTGACCACCTGACGCAACGCGCCCTGGGCCCACTGACCAGTCTTGATCACGGTGGTGATTTCGCTGCCGAGCGAGGCATCGTCGAGCATCATCAAATAGACATCGAACAGCGCGCGCTCTTCCGGGCGCAACTGGTTCGCGAGCTTGGCGGACAAGGCACGCATGTCGGCGCGCACGCCTTCGATGGCAGTCTTGAACAGCCCAAGTTCGGCGGCGATGTCGGTGATGGTCTTGTCGGGCACCACGTCCAGATCGGCCGGCGGCAGCATGACCACCGCGGTACCGACTGCCGCACCCGGCGAACCCGGTACGCCGATGAACTTGGCTTCCTGGATGCCCTTGCCCTGACGGCCCAGCCCCCGGATCGAACCGGTGGCCTCGGCGTGGGCGATAACGCCGGCGAGCTGCGCGCTCATGGTCACGAGGAAGGCTTCTTCACCTTCATCGAACTGGCGACGTTCTTTTTGCTGAATGACCAACACGCCGACGACGCGGCGGTGGTGAATGATCGGTGCCCCGAGGAATGAGGCGTAGCGCTCTTCACCGGTCTCGGCGAAGTAGCGGTAGCGCGGGTGATCCGCGGCGTTTTCGAGGTTCAGGGGTTCTTCACGCGTGCCGACCAGGCCAACCAGACCTTCGTTGGGTGCCATGCTGACTTTGCCGATCGAGCGCTTGTTCAAGCCCTCGGTGGCCATCAGCACGAAGCGGTTGGTCTCAGGGTCAAGCAGGTAGACCGAGCAGACCTGGCTGCCCATGGCCTCTTTGACGCGCAACACAATAATCCCCAACGCCGCCTTGAGATCCTTGGCGGAGTTAACTTCCTGGACGATCTTGCGCAGCGTATTGAGCATGGCTCGGGGTCGAACTCCGTCGTCAGTCGCGCGATAAAAGGCGCGGGGCAAGCTCTTTGAGAGCGCGTCGATACACTTCGCGCTTGAATGTCACCACCTGGCCCAACGGATACCAATAGCTGACCCAGCGCCAGCCATCGAATTCCGGTTTACCGGTCAAATCCATCCGCACCCGCTGCTCGTTGGAGACCAGGCGCAGGAGAAACCATTTCTGTTTCTGGCCAATGCACAGCGGTTGGCTGTGCGTGCGGACCAGACGTTGCGGCAAACGATAGCGCAACCAGCCCCGGGTGCAGGCGAGAATTTCAACATCTTCGCGTTCAAGACCCACTTCTTCGTTCAACTCGCGGTACAAGGCGTCTTCCGGCGTCTCCTGGGGGTTGATCCCGCCCTGTGGAAACTGCCAGGCATCTTGATTGATACGGCGAGCCCATAGCACCTGTCCGGCATCATTCGTGAGAATGATCCCGACATTGGGGCGGAAACCATCGGGGTCGATCACGGCAACAACCTCGCAAACGCATGTCGCCGCATTGTTCCACAAAGGTTGTGATAGCAGCAACGAGCCGGTCTACCTTATGTGCACTCTTGTGAAAAGTCCGTATTCTGGACGCCTTTCTACAGACTTTTCAGCGAGTAACTGCAATGCGGCTGGCTTTATTCGACTTGGACAACACGCTCTTGGGCGGTGACAGTGACCACGCTTGGGGCGATTACCTGTGCGAACGCGGCTTCCTCGACGCCGTCGCCTACAAGGCACGCAACGACGAGTTTTATCAGGATTACCTGGCCGGCAAACTGGATAACGATGCCTACCTGAACTTCTGCCTGGAAGTGCTCGGCCGCACCGAGATGGCCACGCTGGATCAATGGCATCTGGATTACATGCGCGATTGCATTGAGCCGATTGTGTTACCCAAGGGTCTCGAACTGCTGGCCAAGCACCGCGAGGCGGGTGACAAACTTGTGATCATCACCGCGACCAACCGTTTTGTTACCGGGCCGATTGCCCAGCGTCTGGGCGTCGAAACCCTGATCGCCACGGAATGCGAGATGGTTGATGGCCGCTACACCGGGCGCAGCACCGACGTCCCGTGCTTCCGTGAAGGCAAGGTGACGCGATTGAATCGCTGGCTGGAAGAGACCGGATATTCGTTGGAAGACAGTTACTTCTACAGCGACTCGATGAATGATTTTCCGCTGCTTGAGCAGGTGACGCATCCGATCGTTGTCGATCCGGACCCGAATCTGCGTGCTGAAGCCGAGAAGCGTGGCTGGCCGGTGATTACTCTGCGCGGCTGATACCGCTTTCGCGAGCAAGCCCGCTCCCACATTTGATCTGCGTCGTACACAAAATCTGTGTTCGCTGAAGATCTAGTGTGGGAGCGGGCTTGCTCGCGAAGGGGCCGCCGCGGTCCCAAGCCTTAAACCGGTTTGGCGCCCATCAACCCCGCAATTGCGATAAAGCAGACAAAACTGAACAACGCCAAGGCAAAGGTAAATTTCCCATTGCCCATTGCCCGCTGCCGGCGCCTTGCGCACCTTGTTAAGCCGCACCAGCAACCGCCCAACGCCGCGACGGTGTAAAGCACACTGGAAGCCAACAACCAGGTCTGCCCCAACGGCCAGCCCACCAGATGCACCATCCACCAGCCGGTAAACGGCATGCTCAGCAGCGCCAGCCCCATCACCAGCCAGATAAACAGTCGTGGCCGTTGCAACGTGCGCGCGTGAGCCGTCGCGTCACCGTTACGGCGCGTACGCCAGACCCAGATCGCCAAGCCCAGTGCGCTGACCAGCAGCAACACCGTCGCCACGATGTGAGCGACTTTCAGGGCGGTTAACGTTTCCATTGTTCGATCTCCTTATGGCTTGCCCATCAGCGTAGCCGCTCAGCCGAGAAACAGCAGATAGGCCGGATTGTCGCTTTCATCCCAGTACGGGTAGCCGATTTCTGCCAGCGCAGCGGGCACCAGATGGCGTTCATCGTGAGGCACTTGCAGACCTGCGACCACCCGGCCATCCGCCGCGCCATGGTTGCGGTAGTGGAACATCGAGATGTTCCAGCGCCCGCCGAGCTTGTTGAGGAAGTTGAACAGCGCGCCCGGACGCTCCGGGAATTCGAAACGCAGAATCACTTCATCAACCACATGAGCCGCACGGCCGCCGACCATGTGGCGGATGTGCAACTTGGCCAGTTCGTTGTCGGTCAGGTCCAGCACCGGGAAACCCTGCTCGGTCAGGCTGGCAATCAGCGCACTGCGCGGATCGTTTTCCGGATGCGTCTGCACGCCAACGAAGATGTGCGCTTCGCTGCCGGTGTTGTAGCGGTAGTTGAATTCGGTGATCTGGCGCTTGCCGATGGCTTCGCAGAACGCCTTGAAGCTGCCCGGCTTCTCGGGAATCGTCACGGCGATAATCGCTTCGCGGCCCTCGCCCAGTTCAGCGCGCTCGGCGACGTGGCGCAGACGGTCGAAGTTGACGTTGGCGCCGGAGTCGATGGCCACGAAGGTGTGACCGGTGACGCCGCGTTGCTCGACGTATTTCTTGATCCCGGCCACGCCCAATGCGCCAGCAGGTTCAGTGATCGAGCGGGTATCGTCGTAGATGTCCTTGATCGCCGCGCAGATTTCATCGGTGCTGACGGTGATCACTTCATCGACATAATCTTTGCAGATATCGAAGGTGTGCTGACCAATCTGCGCCACAGCAACGCCATCGGCGAAGAGGCCCACCGTCGGCAGGATCACTCGCTCGCCAGCGGCCATGGCAGCTTGCAGGCAGTTGGAATCGTCCGGCTCGACGCCGATGATTTTGATTTCAGGTCGCAAGTACTTCACGTACGCCGCGATCCCGGCGATCAATCCGCCACCGCCCACCGGGACGAAGATCGCGTCCAGACGGCCAGGGTGCTGGCGCAGAATCTCCATCGCCACCGTGCCCTGCCCGGCAATGGTGTGGGGATCGTCGTAAGGGTGGATGTAGACGTAGCCTTTTTCATCGACCAGTTTCAGCGAGTAGGCCAGGGCTTCCGGGAACGAATCCCCGTGCAGCACCACTTTGCCGCCACGCGAACGTACGCCTTCGACTTTGATCTCCGGGGTGGTCTTGGGCATCACGATGGTCGCTTTCACGCCCAACACTTTCGCCGCCAGGGCCAGGCCTTGCGCGTGGTTGCCTGCCGAAGCAGTGACTACACCGCGAGCGCGCTCTTCTTCGGAAAGCTGCGTGAGCTTGTTATAGGCGCCACGAATCTTGAACGAGAACACCGGCTGCAAGTCTTCGCGCTTGAGCAAAATACTGTTGCCCAGCCGCTCGGAGAGCTGGCGGGCAGTCTGCAATGGGGTTTCTACGGCAACGTCATAAACGCGCGAGGTGAGGATCTTTTTGACGTACTGTTCGAGCATCGGAAAGCATCACTGAGCGGGTTGGGCAGGGCCAACGAGTCTAACCCGGCTTTTGGGCGGGCGACCACACGAATCAAGAGGTTTTAACCCGGCATGGGGCTATAATGCCGGCCTTTCCGTTCCCCCCTTGCCCGCTTCGGAGCCCGCATGACCCAGGATCAACTCAAACAGGCAGTGGCTCAGGCCGCCGTCGACTTCATCCTCCCGAAACTCGACGACAAGAGCATTGTCGGGGTCGGCACCGGCTCCACCGCCAACTGCTTCATCGATGCACTGGCCAAGCACAAAGGCGCGTTCGACGGCGCGGTCGCCAGTTCCGAAGCCACCGCTGCCCGCCTCAAGGGCCACGGCATTCCGGTGTATGAGTTGAATACGGTCAGCGACCTGGAGTTCTACGTCGACGGCGCCGATGAAAGCGACGAACACCTGAACCTGATCAAAGGCGGCGGCGCAGCCCTGACCCGCGAGAAGATTGTGGCGGCCGTGGCCAAGACTTTCATCTGCATCGCCGACGCCAGCAAACTGGTGCCGGTGCTCGGTGCGTTCCCGCTGCCGGTGGAAGTGATCCCGATGGCCCGCAGCCACGTGGCCCGCGAGCTGGTGAAACTCGGTGGCGACCCGGTTTACCGTGAAGGCGTGTTGACCGACAACGGCAACATCATCCTCGACGTGTTCAACATGCAGATCACCAACCCGGTGGAGCTGGAGACGCAGATCAACGCCATCGTCGGCGTGGTCACCAACGGTTTGTTCGCGGCACGTCCAGCGGATTTGCTGCTGCTGGGCACCAGCGAAGGTGTAAAAACACTGCGCGCAAAGTAAGCCGAACACATAGCAAAACCTGTGGGAGCGGGCTTGCTCGCGAAGAGGCCGTGTCAGTCGATAGAGATGTCGACTGACAGACCGCTTTCGCGAGCAAGCCCGCTCCCACATTGGTTTTAAGGTGTTGGTTAGGGTTGTACTGGTTTTTTGAAGACGTAGAACAGGTTCGGCTCGCTCACCAGGTACATCGTACCGTCGTCATCCATGGCGATCCCTTCCGCCTGTGGCACCGTCTTCTGCAACCCTTGACGCGCCTTGCTCAGTGACAGGGTGCTCAGCGGTCGCCCGTCGACATCGAGTTCCAGAATCAGCCGCGATTCATCCGACAACGCCAGCAAATGGCCGCTACGCTCGTCGTATTGCAGGCTCGACAGGTCCGTCACGAACATCCCGGCATCGCGCTTGGGGTTGTTCACTACGTGCACCGCGTAGGATTTTTCCGGGCTGTAATGGGGAAAGCCCTGCACTTCGTAGATCAGCATCGGGTCGCGCTCCTTGGCGACAAACAACCGCTTGCCCACCGAGTCGTAAGCCAGGCCTTCGAAGCCCTTGTTGCCGCTCATGTGCACGCCAAGGGTCATCTGCTCGGCATCCGCTGCGTCGAGGAACGTTGTGTCGTTCTCCAGATGAATCTTGATCAGCCGCTGCTGACGCTCGTCAGTGATTACGTAAGTGTCGGCGCTGATGAACTCAACCGCTTCCGGATCGCCAAACCCGACCAGCGCAATGCGTCGAATAATCTGGCCGTCCAGCGACAGTTCGATCAGCTCTGAGTTTTTGTTGGTGACGGTGAACAGGCTTTTGCGCACCGGATCGAAGGTCAGCGCCGACACATCGTCGGCCAGGCCTTCGATAATTCGGGCTTCGAGCGTCACCTGGTATTGATCCAGAGCGATGGACTGACCATTCTCCGGTTGCCATAGCGTGTGCAGGTTGAACCAGGCGCGCTCGAACAGGCGCAGGTACTGGCCGGCCGCAACCAGCGCGATCAACGCAATGACCGACAGGATCAAAAGCAGAGGCTTGGGGCGGGCAAGTCGACGCATTCAGGCCTTATTTCTGCTTTTCGAAGCGATAGAACAGGTTCGGCTCGCTCACCATGTAAAGCGTCCCCGCCTCGTCCATCGTCACGCCTTCGGCGCGAGGAATGGTCTTCTTCAAACCATTGAAGCCGCCCAGCAAGGTCATGAAGCTGACCTGCTCGCCCTTTTCGTCCAGCTCCAGCAACAAGTGGGAGTCGGCAGACAGCACCAGGGTGTGGCCAGTGCGCGGGTCGATGGCCAGCGCCGAGAGGTTGCGGATGTCCAGTTGGTCACTGGCGAGTTTTTGCTTGTCACCGGTGAGTGTCTGGCCATCGTTGCTTTTCCAGGTGAACAACGCCGGTGGACGCTCTTCACCCAGCAACATCTGCTGATTGCGCGAATCCCAGACGACTGCTTCGAAGGCCTTGTTCTGGTCTTTCGAGGGGCCGAGGTCGTATTTCGGGAAGTTGGCGATGTTCAGCTCGCGGGTGTCAGCGTCAACCTTGACGATGGAGAGCATGTGGTCACGTTCATCGACGATGGCCAGCAGACCGTTGCCCATCAGAGTCACGCCTTCCGGGTTGCTCCAGCCCACCAGCGGCATTTTGCGCAGCACGTCGCCCTGCAGGGTCAATTCGACGAGGAACGGGTTCTTGCCCATGACCGAGAACAGGGTTTTGGTTTGAGGGTTGTAGGCCAGGTCGGACGCTTCGTCCTTTTCCATGCCCGGCAGTAGCTTGGCGTCGATCACTGCCCGGTAATCCGGCAACCAGACACTGGCCTGACGCTTGGCCGGGCTTTCGAAACGCTCGCGCAACCAGAGCACGCCACGATCATCCCAATGCATGGCAAACGCAACGCCGTACGCGGCGGCGGCCACCAGCAAAAGCCAGGAATACCAACGCATGACAAAGCGCGAGCGGCGGGCAGTTTTAAGCTTGGGCAGTGGTTGGGTGACCATCGAGGGATGCGTTCCAGAAATTCAGGCTATGGGTAATAGCACAAGTGGGACCGGCTAAGACGCGGCAAGTCCCGGAATTATCCGGACGAGATGTGAAAAAAACGGGAAATGGCGGGATTGCCCTGCATCGGCAACTACAAAATCAATGTGGGAGCGGGCTTGCTCGCGAATGCGGTGTATCAGTCGACATATGAGTTGCCTGACACACCGCATTCGCGAGCAAGCCCGATCCCACACTGGGTTTGGCAGTGTCTTGGTTAGCGGACGCTGCTGGTGAAGCTGCTGGCGCCTGGCAACTCGATCACCAGTTCATCACCGACATTCAGCGGGCCAACACCCACCGGCGTACCCGTCAGGATCACGTCACCGGCCTGCAGCGAGAAACAGCCGGCCATGTGCTGGATCATCGGCACGATCGGGTTGAGCATTGCGCTGCTGTTGCCATCCTGGCGCACTTCGCCGTTGATGGTCAGGCGGATGCCGATGTCGGTCAGGTCAGCGAAGGTGCTGCCGGACACGAATGGCGCAATCACCGCCGCACCGTCGAAGGACTTGGCGATTTCCCAAGGCAGGCCCTTGGCTTTCAGCTCGGCCTGCTTGTCGCGCAGCGTCAGGTCCAGGGCTGGAGCGAAGCCGGAGATAGCATCGAGCACTTCTTCACGGCTCGGTTTGGTCGACAAAGGTTTGCCGATCAACACCGCGATTTCCGCTTCGTAATGCACCGAGCCACGTTCGGTCGGAATGCTGAAACCACCTTCCAGCGGCACTACGCAACTGCCCGGCTTGATGAACAGCAGCGGTTCTGTAGGCACCGGATTGTCCAGTTCCTTGGCGTGTTCGGCGTAGTTACGGCCAATGCATACCACTTTCCCCAGCGGGAAATGAATACGCGTACCGTCGACATACTGGTGCTGATAGCTCATTTACCGACTCCTGTTTCGTAGCTCTTAAATTCAAAAGTCAAACAGCGAAAATTTTGCCCGGGTTCATGATGCCGTTCGGGTCGAACACCGCTTTTACGGCTTTCATGTACTCGATCTCGACCGGCGAGCGGCTGTAGGTCAAGTAATCACGCTTGGTCATGCCCACGCCATGTTCGGCGGAAATCGAGCCGTTGTACTTCTCGACGGTTTCGAACACCCACTTGTTGACGGTCGCGCACTTGGCGAAGAACTCATCCTTGCTCAGGTTTTCCGGCTTGAGGATGTTCAAGTGCAGGTTGCCGTCGCCGATGTGGCCGAACCAGACGATTTCGAAATCCGGGTAGTGTTCGCCGACGATCGCGTCGATTTCCTTCAGGAAGGCCGGGACTTTCGACACAGTGACCGAAATGTCGTTCTTGTACGGCGTCCAGTGGGAAATGGTCTCGGAGATGTATTCGCGAAGCTTCCAGAGGTTCTGCAGCTGGGTTTCGCTCTGGCTCATCACGCCGTCCAGTACCCAGCCCTGCTCAACGCAGTGCTCGAAGGTTTCCAGGGCGTGGTTGGCCACTTCTTCGGTGGTCGCTTCGAATTCCAGCAGCGCGTAGAACGGGCAATCGGTTTCGAATGGCGCCGGGACATCACCGCGTGCCATGACTTTCGCCAGAGCCTTGTCGGAGAAGAATTCGAAGGCGGTCAGGTCGAGTTTGCTCTGGAACGCGTGCAACACCGGCATGATCGAGTCGAAATCGGCAGTGCCGAGGACCATGGCGGTGAGGTTTTTCGGCGCACGGTCCAGGCGCATGGTGGCTTCGACCACGAAACCGAGGGTGCCTTCAGCGCCGATAAACAGCTGACGCAAGTCGTAGCCGGTGGCGTTCTTGATCAAGTCTTTGTTCAGTTCCAGTAGATCGCCTTTGCCGGTGACGACTTTCATGCCGGCCACCCAGTTGCGGGTCATGCCGTAGCGAATGACCTTGATCCCGCCGGCATTGGTGCCGATATTGCCGCCAATCTGGCTCGAACCTGCCGAAGCGAAATCCACCGGGTAGTACAGGCCTTTTTCTTCGGCGACGTTCTGCAGGTGCTCGGTGACCACGCCCGGCTGGCAGACCGCAGTGCGGTCGGTCATGTTCACGTCGAGGATCTGGTTCATGTAGTCGAAGGACACGACGACTTCGCCATTGGCGGCCACGGCCGCGGCGGACAGCCCGGTACGACCGCCGGACGGCACCAGCGCAATTTTGTGCTCATTGGCCCAACGGACAATGGCCTGAACCTGCTCGGTGGTCTTGGGGAACACGATGGCGGTCGGGGCCGGGGCGAAATGCTTGGTCCAATCCTTACCGTAAGCATTCAGGGAGTCGGCATCGGTCAGCACCTTGCCAGGCTCAACCAGGGTCTTCAGCTCTTCAATCAGGGCAGGATTGGTCATCGACAGAACTCTCGAACAATTCATGGTCATCCTGAGAACGCTTCACGTCGCAGGAATGAGTGTTTAGCGGGGTGCATATGCTAGCATACCGACCCCGCAGGATAGTGCCCAACGGCTGTCTGCGGCGACGGCTTTTTTGCCGTCCGGGTCAGCATCTGTTGACCATTTCCTGCCATTTTTCTCCGGGATACAGGTTTACGCAGATGAGCAAGACTTCTCTCGATAAGAGCAAGATCAAGTTCCTTCTTCTCGAAGGCGTCCACCAATCGGCTGTCGACGTCCTCAAGTCGGCGGGCTACACCAGCATCGAGTACCTCACAGGTTCTCTGCCGGAAGCCCAGCTGAAGGAAAAGATCGCTGATGCTCACTTCATCGGCATTCGCTCCCGCACTCAACTGACCGAAGAGATCTTCGATCACGCGAAGAAACTGGTCGCTGTCGGCTGTTTCTGCATCGGCACCAACCAGGTTGACCTTAATGCTGCCCGCGAACGCGGCATCGCAGTGTTCAACGCTCCGTACTCCAACACTCGCTCCGTTGCGGAACTGGTGCTGGCCGAAGCGATCCTGTTGCTGCGCGGCATCCCTGAGAAGAACGCTTCCTGCCACCGTGGCGGCTGGATCAAGAGCGCAGCCAACTCCTTCGAAATCCGTGGCAAGAAGCTCGGTATCGTCGGTTACGGCTCGATCGGTACGCAATTGTCGGTTCTGGCTGAAGGCCTGGGCATGCAGGTGTACTTCTACGACACCGTGACCAAGCTGCCATTGGGCAACGCGACTCAAGTCGGCAACCTGACCGAGCTGCTGGGCATGTCCGACATCGTCACCCTGCACGTTCCGGAAACCGCTGCGACCCAGTGGATGATCGGCGAGAAAGAAATCCGTGCGATCAAGAAGGGCGGCATTCTGATCAACGCGGCGCGCGGCACTGTAGTTGAACTGCAAGCGCTGGCGGACGCGATCAAGGACAAGCACCTGATCGGCGCGGCCATCGACGTCTTCCCGGTGGAGCCTCGCTCCAACGACGAAGAGTTCGAAAGCCCGCTGCGTGGCCTGGACAACGTGATCCTGACCCCGCACATCGGCGGTTCTACCGCTGAAGCGCAAGCCAACATCGGTCTGGAAGTGGCAGAAAAACTGGTCAAGTACAGCGACAACGGTACGTCCGTGTCCTCGGTCAACTTCCCGGAAGTGGCCCTGCCGGCTCACCCTGGCAAGCATCGCCTGCTGCACATCCACGAGAACATTCCGGGTGTGATGAGCGAGATCAACAAGGTCTTCGCCGAAAACGGCATCAACATTTCCGGTCAGTTCCTGCAGACCAACGAGAAAGTCGGCTACGTCGTGATCGACGTCGACGCCGAGTACTCGGAAATGGCGCAAGAGAAGCTGCAGCACATCAACGGCACCATTCGTTGCCGCGTGTTGTTCTGATAGTGACTTGAGTGACAAAAAAAGGAGCCCTTGGGGGCTCCTTTTTCATGGGCGCGGTTCTTTATTCCGAGCAGGTTACTTAACGTTGACGGTGATTTTCTCCGACACGATCGGCGGATCGAACGGCATGTGGCCGCTATCTCCCAGTTCCAGCTGCAAGGTGTGTTTGCCCGGCGTCAGCTTTACTTCAGCCTGGGTCTGCGCCTTGCCGAAATGCAGGTGGCTGGCATCGTTGGGGATCGGCGCACCGGCGGCCGGCAGTTTATCGACATCGATCAGCAAGTGGTGATGGCCGGTGTTCTTGGTGACATCGCCCGCAGGCGCCAGCGCCATGTTCTCGACAGCGAACTTGACGACGACGGTTTGCGGAACCGTAGCTCCGTCCGCAGGAGAAACGATGGACACTTCTGCACCCTTGGGGGCCGGAGTCGCAGCCGTTGCCAGCATCGAAGCACCCATCAACAGGCCAGCCAATGCTGCTCGTGACATAAAGGTTTTCATTCTCTTCTCCAGTTTTTTCGTAAAATCCGCGTGGCCATGACAACTTCACGGCCATTCGTTGTCGAAGGCTCTCGACAACCATAGCAAAGCGAGCCTGAACAGAGCGTCGCGATAATGAATTCAAAGGAGTGACCATGCGTTTTCTGCCTGGCCTGATCTGCCTGCTACCCCTTCTGAGCCCTTTGGCTCATGCCGAAATGATTGACGATGTAAACGACCGTGGCGAATTGCGTATTGCCCTTGAGGCTAATACACCCCCCTTCAATTTCAAGGAGGACGGCAAACTTACGGGCTTCGAAGTCGAATTGGGGCAACTGCTGGCTGACGAACTGGACGTACGGGCCGACTTCGTCGTTACCGATTCCAGCGATCTGTTGCAAGGTGTTGAAACCGGCAAGTACGACGTCGCCATCAACCACATAGCAGTGACCCCGGACCTCAAGGATCGTTTCGACTTCAGCGAACCTTACATTCACACCGATGCGCAATTGATCGCGCAGAAGGAAGAGCAACCGCGCTCGATGCTGCTGGTGCAGTCGCTGACGGAAGAGAAGCCGAAGGCTGGCCCGGCAGTGAGCCTGGCGATTCCGTTTCAGAAAGGTAACCCGGCGTTTCATGCCAGCCTGGAAAACGCGCTGCAGCGGATCAAGGCGGATGGGCGATTGGAGACGTTGTCGCAGAAGTGGTTCGGGACGGATACGAGTGTGGCGCCGAAACCCTGATGTTCTGGAAATAGATCAATTCATGGAGATCCAATGTGGGAGCGGGCTTGCTCGCGAAAGCGGTGTGTCAGTCAAATGAATGTTGTCTGATTCAACGCTTTCGCGAGCAAGCCCGCTCCCACAGTGGTTTTGTGTAGGGCGTTAGGTCAGGGTTGCCAGGACTGCCGCCGCTTGCGGCAACTCCAGCTCACTGAAGACTTGCACGCCATGGCGCCTGAGCAACGCCGCAGTCACGCCTTCACCACTGACCTTCACTCCACTGAACGTCCCGTCATAGGTCAACAGATTCCCGCAAGACGGGCTGTTGGCCTTGAGTACGGCAATGCGGATGCCGTGCTTTTGCACCAGTTCCAACGCCTGATAAGCCCCCGAGAGAAACTCGGCGCTGACGTCCTCGCCCTCGGTGGTGATCACTGATGCGTGGCCATCAAGCACTTCACCACCCTGCCCACCCGGAATTTCCGCCGCCGCCCGTGGCGTCGGCAAGCCACCGGCAACCTCTGGACACAACGGCACCACCCGACCTTCATCAAGCCACTGTTGAAGCTGATCGAACGGCCCACTCGCCCCGCCGTCATAACGTACGCGGTGGCCCAGCAGACAGCGGCTTACCAGAATTTTTTGCATGATCAGAACGGCTCGTTACCACGACGCCGGAACCAGCCGGTCAACGACAGGCGATCGCGGGTCGCGGGCAGGACTTCGTGGGGCACTTCACCCGACAGGAACACCACCAGGCATCCACCTATGGGCACCACATCATGTTCGACGCTTTCATCCAGGTACATGCGCAACTGACCGCCGTGCTCAGGCAGCCAGGCGTCGTTGAGATAGACCACCGCCGACACCATGCGCCGGTCGTCGTCGCGGAAACGGTCGACATGTTTGAGGTAGAACGCGCCGGGCGGGTACAGCGCGAAATGGCTTTCGAAATCTTCCAGGCCCAGAAACAAACCACGATTCATCGCTTCACGCAGGCTGTCCATCAAATCCAGATAGCTGTCGCACGCCAACGCCTGGCCGGGCTCGATCCACTGGATATGGTCGCCGCGAATCCCCTCGCGAATCTCGGATGTCGACCCGCGCCCCACGGCGGCCGGGGCCAATTCGCCCTCGGCAGCACGTTTACGGCACTCGGCCGCCAGTTCCCGGGTCAGACCCAGAGGAAGGAAAATATTCTGCTGCGACCAGCCGTGCTCAGCCAGGTCGTCGACGATACGTAACAGCAGCGGGTGATCAGAGGGTATTCGCATGCCGCGCATAGTATTCCTGTGCCTGAAAATCCGACAGAGCCGCGCAGCGGGTTGATACGAATTCTCGACAAGGACGAATGCCACACGGAGAATAGTCGCCTGCTGACAGGAGTCCCTATGCGCCGTTTGCTTTTTTCACTGTTGATGTTCTGTGTATTGCCCGCTTGGGCAGACGGCCACGACCAGTTGTACAAGGTCGCCGGTTGGCCAGAACAACGCGCGCATTTCAACGACGCTCTCTCGGCGGCTCAGCAGCGGTACCAGAACAGTCTGCCGCCGGCAGTGTTCCAGGCGCTGGTGAATAACAGCAATCAGCGCTTTGCCCCCCAGGCCGTCGACCAGCGCGCCGAAGCGCAATTGCGCAAGACCCTCGCCGATCCGAAACCCGCGCTGACGTTTTTTCAGTCCCCCCTGGGCAAGAAAATCGTGGCCGCCGAATTGCTCGCGACCCGTCGCGATCAGTTGGCAAAAAACGCCAAGGGTTTACCCAAGATCCAGGCCAGCGACAGCCGCATGCTGATCATCGGCCATCTGGCCCAGGCCCTGCCCGCCCGAGAGGCTGGCGCGGAAGTCAGCCTGGCGATTGCCGGCGTCGCGGCCGACAGCCTCAGCTCGATGATCCCCGGCCTGCTCGGCGGTGGTCAGGCTCAAGGCATGTTGAACGGTCAGCGACAGCGCTTGATGGACCAGATCGGCAACGACCTGAACAACACGCTGTTGTATGTCTATCGCGACCTGTCGGATGAAGAACTGGAAGAGTTCGCGACCTTCGCCGAGTCCACCGAGGGCAAGGCTTATTACCAGGCAGCATTGGCGGCGATTCGCGCGGGGTTGGCGGTGGGGCAGGATTCCTCGAACCTTAGCCAGTAATTTTGGCGCCTGAAAGGCCCCCTTCGCGAGCAAGCCCGCTCCCACATTGGAATGCATTCTCCTGTGGGAGCGGGCTTGCTCGCGAAGAGGCCATCACTGCCACTAAAGATTCCGCCCCTTGATCCGCTTCGTCAAAAACCCGAAATACTCCCGCCGCAACGCCAGCGTCTCATTCGCCAGGTGATGCCGCGCCTCAGGCAACATCAGCACCTGCGGCCGATCGAACTTGCCCCGCAACACTTCAAGGTTATGTTCCCAATCCACGGTCATGTCCGCCTGCCCCTGCACAATCAGCGGTCGCCGCATGCTGTACGGTGCGGCTTCGATGCGTTTGATCCAGCGCGCCAGCGCACCGACCCAGGCGGTCGGCAAACGGAGCGGCTGCAACGGGTCCGCTTGCAGGAAGGGTAGAAAATCCGGGTCGTTGGAGTTCTCGCTGAAGCGCCGGGCGATGGCTTTGACGAAAGGCTTGAGCAGGTAATAGCTGAGTTGCGACCAACCCCAGGCCCGCGGCCTTACCAACGGCGACAGCAGAATGACCTGGCCCTGGGCCGGACTGCTGGCGCCCTGATTGAGTACATGATCGATCACGATCGCGCCGCCAGTGCTTTGCCCGCACAGGTGCCACGGCTGCGGCAGATCGAGGGATTGCGCTTCGGTGAACAATCCTTGCAGCGTGTCCTGATACTCAGTGAAATCCTTGATGCTGGCCCGTTCGCCACTGGACAGCCCGTGTCCCGGCAGGTCGCAGGCAATCACCGCAAAATCCTGATCCAGCGCCCATTCGATCACATGCCGGTAAAGCCCGGTGTGATCGTAAAAACCGTGGAACAAAAACAGCGTCGCCTTCGTCCGCTCGGGCCACCAGACCTGGCTGACCACTTCATAACCATCGACCGCGAAACGCCCAAGACCACTGCGCACGTTACGGCCCGCAAAATCCAGCCCGTAGAAGCGCTGGTAAGCCAGCGCTTCTGCCGACAGCGGCTGCCAGTCGGCCAGCGGCCGCAGGCTGGCACGCAGATGATCGGAGTCGAAAGTGGCAGACATGAGCAATTCCAGAACGCGAAACGGACTTTATGGGCCTGCGATATTCATCTGTTGAGGCAAGCATGGCAAGCTAGCGCACCTTCGAGGACTGAAATCCATGCGCTCGCCCTACCGCGCCACACTGCTTGCCAGCCTGCTCGCCCTCGTGTGTGCCGGCGCGCTGTGGGCTGCCTACGACTGGTTTCAGGGCCGCTACCTGCGAGCGTTCAGCGAGCACACCGCGGTGTTCTCCGGCGACCCGTTGCGCCTGCCCGACAACCTCGCCGGCCCCGGCGCCATTCGCCTCGTGCACTTCTGGGACCCGGCCTGCCCGTGCAACGTTGGTAATCAACAACACCTGAGCGAACTGGTTGAGCATTATGTACCGCAAGGCGTGGAGTTTTATGCGGTACAAAAGCCTGGCAGTCACGGTCAGTTGCCGAGCACCTTAAGCCGCCTGAAAAGCATCGTCGTCCTGCCAGGTTCCGAACAGATCCCCGCCAGCCCGGCCGTGGCGATCTGGGATCGCAGCGGCAAACTCGCGTATTTCGGCCCGTACAGCGAAGGCCTGACCTGCAATTCGAATAACAGCTTTATCGAACCGATTCTGCAAGCGTTGAACGAAGGCCGCGCGGTGAATGCCACGCACACACTGGCAGTGGGTTGTTACTGCCCGTGGCCTGTCGACGCAGTGAAGTAAGGCTGACAGGAGACGTGAATCCCTCCTAAGTGCGATGGCCATGTCGGCAAGCCGTGTTAAACAGTGGCGCCAGGGAACTGCTGCCACTCATAACAACAAGGAATCACCATGAAACGTAGCCTGACCGTTCTCGCCCTGCTGATTGTTGCGCTCGCCGCAGGTGCAGGTTGGTACGTCTACAGCAAGCAGCCGACACGCCAGGGTATGGTGGAGTTGCAACACCTGCAAGGTTCGGTCACCGTGCGCTACGACGAGCGCGGCATCCCGCACATTCGCGCAGAGAACGAAACCGACCTGTACCGCGCCCTCGGGTACGTGCACGCCCAGGATCGGCTGTTTCAGATGGAAGCCTTGCGTCGCCTCGCCCGTGGCGAGCTGGCCGAGGTACTGGGCCCGAAACTTCTCGACACCGATAAGCTGATGCGCAGCCTGCGCATTCGCGAACGCGCCGACACCTACCTGGCGAACATGGACAAACAATCGCCGGCCTTTATCGCCATGCAAGCCTATCTGGATGGCATCAACCAGTATCAGGACAGCCATCCAAAACCTGCGGAGTTTGATGTACTGGGCATTCCCAAACGGCCCTTCACCGCCCAGGACACCATCAGCATCACCGGTTACATGGCCTACAGTTTTGCCGCAGCGTTTCGCACCGAACCGTTGCTGACCTACGTGCGCGATCAGTTGGGCGCCAACTACCTGAACGTCTTCGATCTCGACTGGCAGCCCAAGGGCGTGCTGGCGAAAAACCGCAGCGGTGCCATGCCGCCCCTTGCCAGTACCGACTGGAAAGACCTCAACGCCCTCGCCCGCCTCAGCGAACAGGCACTGGCCGACAACGGCTTGCCGCAGTTCGAGGGCAGCAACGCCTGGGCTGTCTCCGGCAGTCGGACCAAAAGCGGCAAACCGCTGTTGGCCGGCGACCCGCATATTCGTTTTTCCGCGCCGTCGGTGTGGTATGAAGCGCAGCTCTCGGCGCCGGGCTTCGAGCTCTACGGCCACTATCAGGCATTGATGCCGTTCGCCTCTCTCGGGATGAACCGCGACTTCGGCTGGAGCATCACCATGTTCCAGAACGACGACCTCGATCTGATCACTGAGAAGGTCAACCCGGACAATCCCAATCAGGTCTGGTATCGCGGCAAATGGGTGGACATGGTGACCAGCGAACAGCAGATCGCGGTCAAGGGCCAGGCACCGGTGACACTGGTGCTGCGCCAGTCGCCCCACGGTCCGATCGTCAACGATGCGCTGGGCAGCGGCGTCGGTAAAACGCCGATCGCCATGTGGTGGGGTTTTCTCGAAAGCCAGAATCCGATCCTTGAGGGCTTCTACCAGCTCAACCGCGCCGACACCCTGGCCAAGGCGCGCAGTGCCTGCGCAAAGATCCAGGCGCCGGGCCTGAACATCGTCTGGGCCAACGCCAAGGGCGACATCGGCTGGTGGGCAGCGGCGCAACTGCCAAAACGTCCGGCGGGTGTGCGTCCGGGGTTCATCCTCGATGGCAGCACCGCCGACGCGGACAAGGAAGGTTTTTACCCGTTCAGCGCCAACCCACAGGAAGAGAACCCGGCACGCGGTTACATCGTCTCGGCCAACTTCCAGCCGGTGTCGCCGACCGGCATGGAGATTCCCGGTTACTACAACCTGGCCGATCGAGGTCAGCAGCTCAATCGCCAGCTCAGCGACAAGACTATCAAGTGGGATCTGGACGCCAGCCAGAAGCTGCAACTGGGCACCACCACCGCTTACGGCCCGCGCTTGCTCGCGCCGTTGTTGCCCGTACTGCGTGAAGTGGTGAGCGATCCCGCCGAACTCAAACTGGTTGAGCAATTGGCCCAATGGAAAGGCGACTACCCGCTCGATTCCACCAGCGCCACGCTGTTCAACCAGTTCCTGTTCAACCTGGCTGACGCGACGATGCACGATGAACTGGGCAATGACTTCTTCGAGACTTTGCTGTCGACGCGGGTGATTGATTCCGCACTGCCTCGCCTGGCCGAGACTGCCGATTCGCCGTGGTGGGACAACCGCAACACCCTCGGCATGGAAACCCGCGCCGATACGGTCAAGGTTGCGTGGCAGGCGAGCATTGCTCATCTCAAAACCACCCTCGGCGGCGATTTCGCGCAATGGCAATGGGGCAAGGCGCACACGCTGACCCATGGCCATCCGCTGGGGCAGCAAAAGCCGCTGGACCGGATCTTCAATGTCGGCCCGTTCGCGGCACCCGGCACTCACGAAGTGCCGAACAACCTCTCGGCCAAAATCGGCCCGGCGCCGTGGCCAGTAACTTATGGTCCTTCGACCCGTCGCTTGATCGACTTCGCCGACCCGACCCACAGCCTGACCGTCAACCCGGTTGGCCAGAGTGGCGTAACGTTCGACAGCCACTATGACGATCAGGCTGAGGCGTATATCGAAGGGATTTACTACCAGGCGCATCTCAATGATGAAGAAGTCACGGCCAACACGCGTAGTACGTTGAAGCTATTGCCAGCGCGGGCTGTGCAATAGGCCGAAAAATTATTGGCTGTTCCGCCGCCATCGCGAGCAAGC
>NZ_SOPU01000018.1:332715-458903 GCF_004402115.1 Pseudomonas sp. F01002
CCTGAACTGCTGCGGCGTCACGCCCAGCCTGCGATTAAACACACTGCGCATGTGCTGGGCATCGCGAAATCCGCACTGATAAGCCACGGTCTTCAGCGGCGATTGAGTGCTTTCAAGCAGCACCCGCGCCGCATCGACCCTGGCCCGTTCGACGAATTCCGCCGGGGTGATTTTTGCCACTTTGGTAAACACCCTGGAAAAGTTGCGGGCACTCATGTTGGCGGCGTTGGCCAGGTCGGAAATCGTCAGGTCGCCCGTCAGGTTGGCCAACACGTAGAGCTGCACCAGTGCCACGGCAGAAGTGGGTTCGGCGTGAGGCGTGAGGAATGGGCTGAACTGTGACTGCCCGCCGGAGCGTTGAGTGAACACCACCAGCCGCTTTGCCACACTCAGCGCTACTTCTGGCCCGTGATCCCTGGCCAGCAAGTACAGCGACAGATCAATCCCCGCCGTGACACCCGCCGAGGTGTAGAGCTCGCCGTCCTCCACGTAAAGGCGATCCGCCTCGACCTGAGTCGACGGGCACAACTGCGCCAGCGCCGCGGCGTCGCCCCAGTGGGTGGTGACCGTTCGCCCTTCCAGCAATCCGGCCCGGGCGAGCATGAACGCGCCGTTGCAGATCGAGCCAAAGCGTTGCGCCAGCGCGCAGGCATCGCGCAGCCAGGCATCGAATGCCGCACCGAAATCCATGAACGGTAACTGCGGCCCACCGGCCACCAGCAGCAAGTCATAGGCCTCCAGCGCTTCACTGAAATGCCGATGGGCATTGAGTGCCAAACCGTTGGAACACGGCATCACCCCGCGCTCGACGCCGATCACCTCCAGTCGATAGTGATCTGGCGGCTCAAGGAAACGATTGGCTTCGCAAAACACATCCATGGGACCGGTGACGTCCAGGGACTGAACGCCGGCGAAGACCACGATGGCAACGGTTTTCTGCATGACAGGAAATCACCTTGAATGTGAAAAAGATCGCAGCCTTCGGCAGCTCCTACAGGTGCGCGCCGTTTCCATGTAGGAGCTGCCGAAGGCTGCGATCTTTTCTGGCTGATCACTATCAACCCTAGCCAATCCTCGCCCAACAAGCGAGGTTGGCGCGATATGCATGCTCATTGGCCGGGATCGTAGCCATGGATCGATTGTCCGGTTTCGGGTGCGCGGACAGACTGAACCCATCAGCGCCGCCACGGCGTTCCCCACGAGGGCAGCACCATGAGCAGCACCATTGCCGGTATCAAAATCCCCGACAGCGCGTTGGCCAAGGCCACCACGGAATACATTCGCGACGTCGAATCAGACCTGCTGTATCACCACTCGCGTCGCGTGTTTCTGTTCGGCGCATTGAGCGGTGAACGCAAGCAACTGGCCTACAACCCCGAACTGTTGTACGTCGGCGCGATGTTCCATGACTTGGGTCTGGTGGAAGGTCATCGCACTGACGACGAGCGCTTCGAAGTTGATAGCGCCAACGCTGCCAAAGCATTCCTCAAGCCTTACGGTTTGTCCGACGATGATATCGAACAGGTCTGGTTGTCGATTGCTCTGCACACCACACCGGGGGTGCCGCAACACCTGCGGCCTAACGTGGCGATGGTGACTGCTGGCGTTGAAATGGATGTGTTGGGTATCGACTACGCAGCGTTCCCCAGCGCGCAACGCGAAGAAGTCGTGCATGCCCACCCGCGTGGCGAAGGGTTCAAGGAGTGCATCCTGTGTGCGTTTGCCAATGGCTTCAAGCACAAACCGGACACCACGTTCGGCACTGTAAACGCGGATGTGTTGGTCGACAGCGAGCCGGGTTTCAAACCGATGAACTTCGTCGAGATCATCCGCAAATCCCTCTGGATGTCCTAAACCAAATGTGGGAGCGGGCTTGCTCGCGAAGAGGCCGTTTCAGTCGATAGAGATGTCGACTGACACACCGCTTTCGCGAGCAAGTCGAATCGTCGCACCGCCGCTCCCACATTTTGATCGGGGTTGACCACGTAATTGTGGCCAACGCTTTAAGCCGCTTCCGGAGCCTGGGCGCGACGCACGTCCGGTTGTTTCCAGGAGTCGGCAGCGCCTTCTTCGATCGCCTGCTGAATCGCACGTTTGCGACTTTCTTCGGCACGACGGCTGAAGAACCACACAAAGAAGGTCATCAGCGACACCGCCAGCAAAATCAGACTGGCCACGGCGTTGATCTCGGGTTTCACGCCCAGACGCACCGCCGAGAACACTTCCATCGGCAAGGTCGTGGAACCCGGACCGGAGACGAAGCTCGCCAGCACCAGGTCATCCAGCGACAGGGCAAACGACATCATGCCGCCGGCACCCAACGATGGCGCGATCATCGGGATGGTGATCAGGAAGAACACCTTCCACGGCCGCGCACCGAGGTCCATGGCCGCTTCTTCGATGGACAGGTCCAGCTCACGCAAACGCGCCGACACCACCACCGCCACATACGCCGCACAGAACGTAGTGTGGGCGATCCAGATGGTGATGATGCCGCGCTCCTGCGGCCAACCGATCATCTGCGCCATGGCCACGAACAGCAGTAACAGCGACAGACCGGTGATCACTTCGGGCATCACCAGCGGCGCGGTGACCAGGCCACCGAACAGCGTGCGACCTTTGAAGCGAGTGATACGGGTCAGGACGAACGCGGCCAATGTACCCAGCGCCACCGCCGCCACCGCCGTGTAGCAGGCGATTTCCAGCGAGCGCACCACCGAGCCCATCAGTTGAGTGTTGTCCATCAAGCCGACGTACCACTTGATCGACCAGCCACCCCACACCGTCACCAGTTTGGAGGCGTTGAACGAGTAGATCACCAGGATCAGCATCGGCGCGTAGATGAACAGCAAACCCAGCACCAGCATCAAACTTGAGAAACGGAAGCGCTTCATTCTTTACCCTCCATTTCTTTGGCCTGACTACGGTTGAACAGGATGATCGGCACAATCAGGATCGCCAGCATCACCACCGCCAGGGCGGACGCCACCGGCCAGTCACGGTTGTTGAAGAACTCTTGCCAGAGCACTTTACCGATCATCAGGGTTTCCGGACCGCCGAGCAGTTCCGGGATCACGAACTCGCCCACCACCGGAATGAACACCAGCATGCAGCCCGCGACGATGCCGTTCTTGGACAGTGGAATGGTGATTTTCCAGAAACTGTTGAAGGTGCTCGAACCCAGGTCCGATGCGGCTTCCAGCAAACTGGCATCGTGCTTCACCAGGTTGGCATAGAGCGGCAGGATCATGAACGGCAGGTACGAATACACCACGCCGATGTACACGGCCAGGTTGGTGTTGAGGATCTGCAGCGGCTCGCTGATCCAGCCCATGCTCATCAAAAAGCCGTTCAACAGACCGTTGTTGCTGAGGATGCCCATCCACGCATAAACGCGGATCAGGATCGCGGTCCAGGTCGGCATCATGATCAGCAGCACCAGCACCGTTTGCATCTCTTTGCGGGCACTCGCGATGGCGTACGCCATCGGGTAACCGATCAGCAAGCAGAGGATGGTGCTGATCAACGCCATCTTCAGCGAGCCGAGGTAAGCGGCGATGTACAACTCGTCGCCGGCCAGCATCGCGTAGTTGCTCAGGTTAAGCAGCAACTGCACTTTTTGGTCGAGGTAGCTGTAGATCTCGGTGTACGGCGGAATGGCCACGTCGGCTTCGGCGAAGCTGATCTTCAGAACGATGAAGAACGGCAACATGAAGAACATGAACAGCCAAATGAACGGAACCCCGATGACCAGCTGACGGCCACCGGGAATTATTCGATTGAGGCGGCGTTTGAGTTTGCGCATGTTCATGAGCGAAGTACCACGCCGCTGTCGTCTTCCCAGTACACGTACACCTGGTCACCCCAGGTTGGGCGCTGGCCACGGCGCTCGGCGTTGGCGACGAAAGACTGGACGATCTTGCCGCTCGGCAGTTCGACGTAGAACACCGAGTGGCCACCGAGGTAGGCGATGTCGTGCACCTTGCCGCTGGACCAGTTGTATTCGCAGGTCGGCATGGTCGGCGTCACCAGCAGTTTTTCCGGACGGATCGCGTAGGTCACGGATTTGTCCTGCACCGACGTGCTGATGCCGTGGCCCACGTAAATCTGGCGGTCCAGGTCCTTGCAGGTGATGGTCGCGTGGCCTTCGGCGTCGTCGATCACTTCACCGTCGAAGATGTTGACGTTGCCGATGAACTCGCAGACCAGACGGCTGGTCGGGGTTTCGTAGATGTCGATCGGGCTGCCGATCTGGGCGATCCAGCCCAGGTGCATGATCGCGATGCGCTCGGCCATGGTCATGGCCTCTTCCTGGTCGTGGGTCACCATGACGCAGGTTACGCCGACCCGCTCGATGATCTCGACAAGCTCAAGCTGCATTTGCGAACGCAGCTTCTTGTCCAGAGCACCCATCGGTTCGTCGAGCAGCAACAGTTTCGGCCGCTTGGCCAGGGAACGCGCCAGGGCCACACGCTGACGCTGGCCACCGGACAACTGATGCGGCTTGCGTTTGGCGTACTGGCTCATCTGTACCAGCTTGAGCATGTCGGCCACGCGCGCATCGACTTCAGCGGCGGGGATCTTGTCCTGCTTGAGGCCGAAGGCGATGTTCTGCGCCACGGTCATGTGCGGGAACAAAGCGTAGGACTGGAACATCATGTTGATCGGCCGCTCGTACGGCGGCATGTCGGTGATGTCTTCGCCATCGAGGAAAATGCGCCCCTCCGTGGGCCGTTCGAAGCCTGCGAGCATGCGCAGCAACGTGGATTTGCCCGATCCCGAACCGCCGAGCAGGGCGAAAATCTCGCCTTTCTTGATTTCCAGGGACACATCGTCCACGGCAATCGTCTCGTCGAACTTCTTCGTGACCCGGTCGATTTTGACCAACACCTGTTTAGGTGACTGGTCGCCCTCGAGGGCTTTCTTATAGGCGCCGGAGGCAACTGCCATTTACGAAACTCCCAACAAAATTTGCAGTTCGCCCGAGGCGAGCGAACTTTGGATAGTTTGAGCCTTGTAGCTATTTACCCGACTTGACCTTGGTCCAGCTGCGGGTCATCAAACGTTGAATGTTTGGTGGTAACTCGATAGACACGTAAGTCTTGTCGAGGACGGCTTGCGGTGGATAAACCGATTTGTCGGTGCGAATGGATTGTTCCATCAGCTTGTCCGACCCTGGATTAGGGTTGGCGTAGCCCACGTAATCACTGACCTGGGCGATCACCTCAGGTTTCAGCAAATAGTTGATGAAGGCATGGGCTTCCTTGACGTTGGCCGCATCTTTGGGGATCGCCAACATGTCGAACCAGAGCGCGCCGCCCTCTTTCGGAATCGAGTAGGCGATGTTCATGCCTTTGCCGGCTTCAGCCGCGCGGGCCTTGGCCTGGAACATGTCGCCGGAAAAGCCGATCGCGACGCAGATATCGCCGTTGGCCAGGTCCGCGATGTATTTGGACGAGTGGAAATAGGTCACGTAAGGCCGCACCGCCAGCAACTTGGCTTCGGCCTTTTTGTAGTCTTCGGGATTGGTGCTGTTGGCGTTCAGGCCCATGTAGTTGAGGACCGTGGGCATCATTTCATCGGCGGAGTCGAGGAACGCCACGCCGCAGCTGTGCAGTTTCTTGATGTTTTCCGGCTCGAACACCACATCCCAGGAATCGATCTTGTCGAGGCCCAGTACAGCCTTCACTTTGTCGACGTTGTAACCGATGCCGTTGGTGCCCCACAGATACGGCACGGCGTACAGGTTACCCGGATCGTTTTGCTCCAGGCGCTTGAGCAGCACCGGGTCGAGGTTGGCATAGTTGGTGAGCTTGGACTTGTCGAGCTTCTGAAAAGCACCAGCCTTGATCTGCTTGCCAAGGAAGTGGTTGGACGGCACGACCACGTCATAACCGGTACGCCCGGCCAGCAACTTGCCTTCCAGGGTTTCGTTAGAGTCGAAGACGTCATAAACCGGTTTGATGCCGGTCTCTTTCTGGAAGTCTGCCAGGGTCGTCGAACCGATGTAGTCCGACCAGTTATAAATATGCACAGTGCCAGCGGCCTGGACACTAACGGCAAGCGTCAGTCCAGCGCCAACCAGCAGTGCATTGCGCAACAAAGAAAAAATAGGCACGTGGAGGTCCTCTAAAATTAGTTGGGCCCAAGTTGCCCAGCGTTACATGACAGCCATGGCTGCCTGGCAACAAAACCGGCGCGCAACTTACCCTCGAAAAACCGTTCCAGCAAACTTTATGAAGATCCCTGTAGCAGCTGCCGCAGGCTGCGTTCAACTGCGAAGCCGTTGTGCTGTCGAAAAGCGGAGGTCCTTCGGACCTCAACGCAGCCTTCGGCAGCTGCTACAGGGTTTTACTTACTTACCGGATTTGATCTTGGTCCAGCTGCGAGTCAGGATCCGCTGGGTCGCGGCCGGCAAGTCGGCAATCGCGTACAGCTTGGCCAGCACGTCTGCCGGCGGGTAGATGCCTGGGTCGGCGGTGATGTCTTTATCGACCAATGCGGTGGCTGCCGCGTTACCGTTCGGGAAGCGTACGGCGTTGGTGATTTCAGCCATGATTTCCGGCTTCTGCAGGAAGGTCATGAACTTGTAGGCGCCTTCGACGTTTTCGGCATCTTTAGGGATGGCGACCATGTCGTAGAAGCTGCCCGCACCTTCTTTCGGAATGTTGTAGCTGACTTTCACCTTGTCACCGGCTTCAGCCGCGCGGGTCTTGGCCTGGTAGATGTCGCCCGAATAACCCACGGCTACGCAGATGTTGCCGTTGGCCAGGTCGGAGATGTACTTGGACGAGTGGAAGTAGGCGATCGAAGGACGGACTTTCAGGAACAGCGCTTCGGCTTCAGCCAGTTGTTTTTTGTCCTGGCTGTCGGTTGGATAGCCCAGGTAGTGCAACGCCACCGGAATCATCTCGGTTGGCGAGTCCAGGACACTGATACCGCACGACTTCAACTTGGCGGCGTTTTCAGGTTTGAAGATCAGATCCCAGGAATTGGTTGGTGCATCGGCACCCAGTGCAGCCTTGACCTTCTCGGCGTTGAAGCCGATACCGATCGAACCCCACATGTACGGGAAAGCGTGTTCGTTGCCCGGGTCACTCACCGATACCGCTTTGAGCAGGTCAGGGTTCAGGTTTTTCCAGTTAGGCAGCTTGGACTTGTCCAGCTTCTGGTAAACGCCGGCCTTGATCTGCTTGGCCAGGAAGTTGTTCGACGGTACGACGATGTCATAACCGGACTTGCCTGCCAGCAACTTGGCTTCCAGGGTTTCGTTACTGTCGAATACGTCGTAAACAACCTTGATCCCCGACTCGGCTTCGAACTTCTTGACGGTATCCGGTGCGATGTAATCGGACCAGTTGTACACGTGAAGAACTTTATCGTCCGCCTGAACTGCGCCCGCCATCACGCCCATCAGGGACATGGCGAGGAGGGTCTTGCCAGCTATCTTCATACCTAATGCCTTCATGCGTAATGCTCCAATTTTTCTTTTTAACCACGTTCTTGTTAACCAAGAGCCAGCGGCCTATTCCTGGGCAACTAAAACAACCGGTAGTCTGGCAAGATCCAAGGCAGGCTTTCAAGGAAAGACCTTTCCTTCGTTTGCTCTGAGCGAAATGCGAACTTCACACCCCGCTCAGAGCCTAGCACTTAGCCCTGCAATGCACTCAGGGTCAGGTCCAGACACTTGCGTGCCTTGGTCACCAACTCATCGATTTCAGCCGGTGTAATCACCAGTGGCGGAGCGATGATCATGGTGTCGCCCACGGCGCGCATGATCAGGCCATTTTCGAAGCAGAACGTGCGGCAAATCATGCCAGCGCCCTTGCCTTCGTAACGTTTGCGAGTGGCTTTGTCCTGCACCAGCTCGATCGCCCCCAGCAGACCCACCCCACGCACTTCCCCCACCAGCGGGTGATCGTTCAGTTCCCTTAGACGCTTTTGCAAATAGGGTGCCGTTTCTGCATGAACGCGCTCGATTATTTTTTCTTCGCGCAAGATGCGGATGTTCTCCAGTGCCACCGCAGCAGCCACCGGGTGCCCGGAATAGGTGAAACCGTGGTTGAAATCGCCACCTTCATTGAGCACCGCAACCACTTCGTCACGCACGATCAGGCCACCCATAGGGATGTAGCCGGATGTCAGGCCTTTGGCGATGGTCATCATGTCGGGTTTGAGGTCGTAGAAATCGCTACCGAACCACTCACCGGTGCGGCCGAAACCACAGATCACTTCGTCAGCCACGAACAGGATGTCGTACTTGGCGAGGATTTCCTTGATGCGCGGCCAGTAGGTGTCTGGCGGAATGATCACGCCGCCGGCACCCTGGATCGGCTCGGCAATAAAGGCACCGACGTTGTCCACGCCGACTTCCAGAATTTTCTCTTCCAGCTGATTGGCCGCCCAGATACCGAACTCTTCCGGTGTCATCTCGCCGCCTTCAGCGAACCAGTACGGCTGCGCAATATGGACGATGCCCGGAATCGGCAAGTCGCCTTGTTCGTGCATGTACGTCATGCCACCCAGGCTCGCGCCGGCCACGGTGGAACCGTGATAACCGTTCTTGCGGCTGATGATGACTTTCTTCTTCGGCTGGCCCTTGATCGCCCAGTAGTGACGAACCATACGCAGCATGGTGTCGTTGCCTTCAGAACCGGAACCGGTGAAGAACACGTGGTTCATGCCTTGTGGCGCGATGTCGGAGATGGCCTTGGCCAGTTCCAGCACCGGCGGGTGAGCCGTCTGGAAAAACAGGTTGTAGTAAGGCAGTTCGCGCATTTGTTTACTGGCGGCATCGGCCAGTTCATCGCGACCGTAGCCGATGGCTACGCACCACAGTCCGGCCATGCCGTCGAGGATCTTGTTGCCTTCGCTGTCCCAGAGGTAAACGCCCTTGGCGTTGGTGATGATCCGTGGGCCTTTCTCTTTCAGCTGCTTGAAGTCGCTGAACGGGGCCAGGTGGTGATCGTTGCTCAGGGTTTGCCATTCACGGGTTTGCGGGTTGTTGCTGGTCATGCGAATTCTCCTAAGATTTCAGTGAAAGGCGCGGCGATTTCCGGCCGAGCCCGGCGCATCAGACGGCGAAGAGCAGGAATTCCCGCTCCCACGAACTGATCACGCGCTTGAAGTTTTCATGCTCGGCCCGCTTGACCGCGACGTAGCCAGTGATGAATTTCTTGCCCAGGTACTTCTCGATAGTCGCGCTGTGTTCCATGCGTTCCAGCGCGTCTTCGATGGTCAGTGGCAGGCGCAGGTTGCGGCGTTCATAGCCACGCCCTACTACCGGCGCACTCGGGTTCAAGCCTTCGACCATGCCGATGTAACCGCAGAGCAGGCTCGCGGCAATCGCCAGGTACGGGTTGGCGTCGGCACCCGGCAGGCGGTTTTCCACCCGACGGTTTTGCGGCCCGGCATCCGGAACCCGCAGGCCCACGGTGCGGTTCTCCTCGCCCCACTCCACGTTCACCGGTGCCGAGGTGTCCGGCAGGAAGCGGCGGAACGAGTTGACGTTAGGCGCGAACAGCGGCAACAGCTCGGGAATCAGTTTCTGCAAACCACCGATGTGGTTCAGGAACAGCTGGCTCATGGTCCCGTCTTCATTGGAGAAGACGTTCTTGCCGGTCTCGATGTCGATGATGCTCTGGTGCAAGTGCATCGCACTGCCCGGCTCGCCGGTCATGGGTTTGGCCATGAAAGTGGCTGCCACGTTGTGCTTGAGCGCGGCTTCGCGCATGGTGCGCTTGAACACCAGGATCTGGTCGGCCAGGGACAGGGCATCGCCGTGACGGAAGTTGATTTCCATCTGCGCCGTGCCGTCCTCGTGGATCAGCGTGTCGAGGTCCAGCTCCTGCAATTCGCACCAGTCGTAGACGTCTTCGAACAATGGATCGAATTCGTTTGCCGCTTCAATCGAGAAGGACTGGCGACCGGTTTCCGGGCGACCGGATCGGCCAACCGGCGGTTGCAGCGGGAAGTCCGGGTCTTCGCAGCGCTTGGTCAGGTAGAACTCCATTTCTGGCGCCACGATCGGCTGCCAGCCCCTGTCGGAATAGAGTTTCAGCACCTTTTTGAGCACGTTGCGCGGCGACAGCTCGATCGGGTTGCCTTGCTTGTCGTAGGTGTCGTGGATCACCTGAGCGGTGGGCTCGATGGCCCAGGGCACCAGGAATACCGCGTTCTGGTCGGGGCGGCAGATCATGTCGATGTCGGCCGGGTCGAGCAGTTCGTAATAGATGTCGTCTTCGACATAGTCGCCGGTCACGGTCTGCAACAGAACGCTCTCGGGCAGGCGCATGCCTTTTTCGGCAATGAACTTGTTGGTCGGCGAAATCTTGCCCCGGGTGATCCCGGTCAAGTCGGCGATCATGCATTCGACTTCTGTGATCTTGTGGTCTTTCAACCAATCGGTGAGCTGGTCGAGGTTGTTACTCATAAATGCCTCTAGGCTGAGTTTCCTGACTCTTATAAGTCAGGCGTTGTTTGACGCATCGGCGTCGCGTTGTAATGCGCGCTTACGACAGGCATCGCCAAATGCCTGAAAGATCGCAAGGTAATCCGGGTTTGAGCTTACCTGCCATTCGGGATGCCATTGCACTCCCAAAGCAAAACCCTTGCCCTGCGGGACCGAGACTGCCTCGATCAACCCGTCGGGAGCCAAGGCCTCGACGCAAAGGCCCGGCGCCAGACGTTCAACGCCCTGACCATGAATCGAATTGACGTGTATCTCGCTCGCCAGGCCCAGACCTGCGAGCACACCACCCGGTTGAATGTGCACTGGGTGACTTGGCGCATACTGTCCTTCAAGCGGTAGGCTATCGTCTTCACGGTGATCCATGAATGGACCGGCTTCGTCGACTTTTTGATGCAGGCTGCCGCCGAACGCCACATTCATTTCCTGGAAGCCGCGGCAAATACCGAGTACGGGAATACCGGCCTCGACTGCAGCGCGGATCAACGGGAGGGTGGTGGCATCGCGTGCAGAATCATGAGCAGTGCCCGGTGCGCTGGCTGGGCCGCTATAGTGAAACGGTTCTATATTGGAAGGAGAGCCTGTAAAGAGGATGCCATCCAGACCGTCCAGAATATCGGACGGTGCCAGCAAATCAGCCAGGGACGGAAGAATCACCGGCAGCCCCTTGGCCGCTGAGGCCACGGCGCGGACGTACTTGTCGCCACTGATGTGATAAGCATGCAGACCGATCTGCTTAGAGCAGGCGGTGACGCCGATTAACGGCAGGCGAGACATGAAGCACCCCGGTATTATTGGTGTTATGGGTTTGAATCGAGCTTAGCCTTGTTCATTTTTTTACACAACACCCCCGTAAAAAATACAACACGGCCCGCTCAAGCCCGCAGACGCTAAAGCGCTCAAAGGCATAAAAACGCCCCAAAGTGCCTCAAAAAAGCCCCACGGGTGCTTTTTTAGGGCAAAAAAGGCCTCGCTTGACTTCGGCATGCCGTTCGGGTTGACTGAAACCCGAAGAGATCAATGATTGATATTTTTAACAACAAAGGTGTTGCATCATGTCGGTACCCCCGCGTGCCGTTCAGCTTAACGAAGCGAACGCGTTCCTTAAGGAACATCCTGAGGTTCTGTACGTTGACCTTCTGATTGCGGATATGAATGGTGTGGTGCGCGGCAAGCGCATTGAACGCACCAGTCTCCACAAGGTTTACGAGAAAGGCATCAACCTGCCGGCCTCTCTATTTGCTCTGGATATCAATGGCTCGACGGTGGAAAGCACCGGCCTGGGTCTGGACATCGGCGATGCTGACCGAATCTGCTATCCAATCCCTGACACCCTGTGCAACGAGCCTTGGCAGAAGCGCCCTACCGCGCAACTGTTGATGACCATGCACGAACTGGAAGGCCAGCCGTTCTTTGCCGACCCGCGAGAAGTGCTGGCCAATGTCGTGCGCAAGTTCGACGAGATGGGCCTGACCATCTGCGCCGCGTTCGAACTGGAGTTCTACCTGATCGACCAGGAGAACGTGAACGGTCGTCCGCAACCGCCACGCTCGCCAGTGTCCGGCAAACGCCCGCACTCGACACAGGTCTACCTGATCGACGACCTCGACGAATACGTCGACTGCCTCCAGGACATTCTGGAAGGTGCGAAAGAGCAAGGCATCCCTGCCGACGCGATCGTCAAGGAAAGTGCCCCGGCGCAGTTCGAAGTGAACCTGCACCACGTGGCCGACCCGATCAAAGCCTGCGACTACGCAGTTCTGCTCAAGCGTCTGATCAAAAACATCGCCTACGACCATGAGATGGACACCACCTTCATGGCCAAGCCTTACCCGGGCCAGGCGGGTAACGGTCTGCACGTCCACGTCTCGATTCTTGATAGAGACGGCAAAAACATTTTTGCCAGTGAGGATCCCGAGCAGAACGCCGCACTGCGTCACGCGATCGGCGGTGTGCTCGAGACCCTACCGGCGCAGATGGCTTTCCTGTGCCCGAACGTCAACTCCTACCGTCGTTTCGGCGCACAGTTCTACGTGCCGAATGCCCCGTGCTGGGGTCTGGACAACCGTACTGTTGCGGTACGTGTGCCAACCGGTTCCGCCGACGCGGTCCGTCTGGAACACCGCGTTGCCGGCGCGGATGCCAACCCGTACCTGCTGATGGCTTCGGTCCTGGCAGGCGTGCATCACGGCCTGACCAACAAGATCGAGCCGGGCGCACCCGTGGAAGGCAACTCCTACGAGCAGAACGAGCAAAGCCTGCCGAACAACCTGCGCGATGCATTGCGTGAGCTGGACGACAGCGAAGTCATGGCCAAGTACATCGATCCGAAATACATCGATATCTTCGTCGCATGTAAAGAGAGCGAGCTGGAAGAGTTCGAACACTCCATCTCCGACCTCGAGTACAACTGGTACCTGCATACCGTTTAAGCGGTTGCAGTAAAAACAACGCCGCAGGCTGAAAAGGCCTGCGGCGTTTTTTTATGGCTTTTTTTCAGCGGGACCGAGGCGCCTGCTTCGCGAGCAAGCCCGCTCCCACATTTGATCTCTGCCGTACACAAACACTATGTTCACTGGAGATCAAATGTGGGAGCGGGCTTGCTCGCGAAGGCGTCCGGGCAGACAACATCAAACCCTGCTCGTACAATGCCCGCTGCCCCGCAGGAGACTTCAATGACGCGCACCGCCACCATTCGCAAACCCCGCGCCCGCAGCCAGGCCCGGATCGATTCGATACTCGATGCCGCCCGCACACTGCTGGCTGCCGAGGGCGTGGCCAGTCTGTCGATCTATAGCGTCGCCGAACGCGCGGAGATCCCGCCCTCCTCCGTCTACCACTTCTTTGCCAGCGTCCCGGCGCTGCTCGAAGCCCTGACGGCCGACGTCCATGCTGCGTTCCGTGCCTGCCTGCAAGCGCCCATCGACCATGACGCCCTCAACGGCTGGCGCGATCTGTCGCGAATGGTGGAACAACGCATGCTCGCGATCTACAGCGAAGACGCCGCCGCCCGACAGCTCATTCTTGCCCAGCACGGGCTGACCGAAGTCACCCAGGCCGACCGCCAGCACGACATCGAACTCGGCGACCTGATGCACAAACTCTTCGACCACCACTTCGAGCTGCCGAGACTGCCGACGGACGTTGATGTGTTTGCCCTGGCCATGGAGCTCGGCGACCGCGTCTATGCGCGCTCGGTGCAACAACACGGACAGATCACCCCACGCATGGCCGAAGAAGGCATGCGGGTATTCGACGCCTATCTGGGTCTGTATTTGCCGCCCTACCTGTCCAAGCGCGACGCATAACGCAACGAGGTGTTCATGGCACACGTTCCACACAACTACCTTGGCGTGTGGCAACGACGCCTGATCAAATTCCAGTCGGGGCGCGTCGACAGCGAAACAGCCGTGTACTGGTTGCAAACCCCGCGCTTGTTTGCCGACCTGCGCATCCCGCCGGCAACGCTTGCGGCGCTGCCGCTGGAGCAACTGAGTCACGCTGACTTGCTGACCCTGAGCGAGCAAAAAGGCTTCGCCGGCGTAACCGAGGTCAACGGCGACATTTGCCAGTGGCATCGCAAACTCGACTACCAGCCGGTCAGCACCGAAGAAGACATCGGGCGCATGCATTTCGAAACCAGCGAACGCCTGATCGAAACCGCCCTGGACGACAGCTACTACGAGATCTGGGAGCGGCTGCCGGACTCTCGCGGCACCTGTCGCGGTCAGTGGTTGCAGGCGGTCGATGATCCGGCGCGATTGGCCTGCCTGGTGCTGGCCGGTGACTACTTTCTGTTCGCCGCCAGCCGGGTTGTCGCGCTGGAACCCGGCGGTCATTTGCGCGAACACATCGACTCGGCCACCGCTCAGCCGCAGCTTGCCTGCGAACTCTCTTTCGGCCGTCACCACGCCGGGCAAACCCTGTGGCACATCGACTATTCCACACTGCCCATGCTGACCGGCCAGCCACTGTTGCCGGCAGACATCGATCCAAACGCAAGCGAGCTATTCAGCGACCCACGCCTATTGTCTTCACTCGGTTCCTACGCGCCCGCCGCCGGTTGGCGCTGCGCACCCGAGCCCTGAACACCCGCGCATAAAAAACCCCGAAGGGTTCACACCCTTCGGGGTTGAGCGCAATGCACGCGCTTACAACTTGGCGATCGACACCTCGGTGGATTTCACAAACGCGATCACTTCGCTTCCGACCACCAGTTCCAGCTCTTTCACCGAGCGAGTGGTGATCACCGAGGTGACGATGCCGGAAGCGGTCTGTACGTCGATTTCGGACAGCACGTCGCCGAGTACGATTTCCTTGATGGAGCCTTTGAACTGGTTGCGAACGTTGATGGCTTTGATTGTCATGATGTTGATTCCCGTCGTTGGATAAGGCTTGAGTTATTGAGCCCAACGCAATTGCGTGGGCAATGGTGAAACAGGTTCCGGTGCCGGTGGTTCGCCGGGCAACGCCAGCACGCGATTGAGGACTTCGGTTTCCAGCGCCGCCAGCCGATGGGAGCCGCGAACCCGAGGGCGCGGCAGCTCAACGTGCAGGTCGAGGCCGACTTCGCCCTCTTCGATCAGGATCACCCGATCGGCAATCGCCACCGCTTCACTGACATCGTGGGTGACCAGCAACACGGTGAAACCGTGCTTCTGCCAGAGCCGTTCGATCAGCTGCTGCATTTCAATTCGGGTCAGTGCATCCAGCGCGCCCAGCGGTTCGTCCAGCAACAGCAACCGCGGTTGATGGATCAGCGCGCGGGCCAGGGCCACACGTTGCTTCTGGCCACCGGACAAGGCGGCCGGCCATTCATTGGCGCGGTCGGCCAGACCGACCGACTCCAACGCTTCCAGCGCTTGTGGCCGCCAGTTGCCCTTGAGCCCGAGGCCGACGTTGTCGATGACCTTTTTCCACGGCAGCAAACGTGCTTCCTGGAACATCAATCGAGTGTCTTCCCGCGCCTCACTCAGCGGTGCGGAACCGGCCAGCAATTCACCGCCCGTGGGTTTGTCGAGACCGGCGAGCAAGCGCAGCAAGGTACTTTTGCCGCAACCGCTACGACCGACCACGGCGACAAACTGACCGGCCGGGATGTGCAGATCTATCTCGCGCAGCACTTGCCGCGAGCCAAAGGTTTTTTGCAGTTTGCGCGCCGCAAGCGGAATCCCGCGCAGCAGGCGTGGAGGTTGTTGAGCCGTCATGCCGCACCTCCTTTAACAACCTGATAGGCCGGGTGCCAGCGCAACCACACGCGTTCAAGTCCACGGGCCGCGAGGTCGGCGAGTTTGCCGAGCACGGCGTACAAAAGAATCGCCAGTACCACCACGTCGGTTTGCAGGAACTCCCGGGCATTCATCGCCAGGTAGCCGATGCCGGAGCTGGCGGAAATGGTTTCCGCGACGATCAACGTCAGCCACATGAAGCCCAGCGCGAACCGCACGCCGACCAGAATCGAAGGCAGCGCCCCCGGCAGAATCACCTGACGGAACAGGCTGAAACCGGACAAACCATAACTGCGGGACATTTCCACCAGCGCCGGATCAACGTTGCGGATGCCGTGATAGGTGTTGAGGTAGATCGGGAACAACGTGCCCAATGCCACCAGGAAAATCTTCGCCGACTCATCGATGCCGAACCACAGGATCACCAGTGGAATCAGCGCCAGGTGCGGCACGTTGCGGATCATCTGCACCGAACTGTCGAGCAGGCGCTCGCCCCATTTCGACAGGCCGGTGATGAAGCCCAGGGTCAGACCGATGCTTCCACCGATGGCGAAGCCCAGCGCCGCACGCCAGCCGCTGATCGCCAGGTGAGTCCAGATTTCACCGCTGCGCACCAGGCTGACGCCGGCTTCGATGACGGCGATTGGCGCCGGCAGAATCCGTGTCGACAACCAGCCCGCCGACACCGACAACTGCCACACCGCCAGCAACAACACCGGCAACGCCCAAGGCGCGAGGCTATGGATAAGTTTCTTCATGGCGCGCCTCAGCTCTGCGACGCGGCTTTGGGAAGAATGTCGTTGGCGACCATCTCACCAAACGGGCTGACGTAACCGGCGCTTTTCGGCAATTCCGGACGTTCGATGTCCAGGTGCGGGAACAGTAATTCGGCGACGCGGTACGACTCTTCCAGGTGTGGGTAACCGGAGAAGATGAACGTGTCGATGCCCAGGTCCGCATATTCCTTCACGCGGGCGGCCACGGTCGGACCATCGCCCACCAACGCTGTGCCGGCACCGCCGCGCACCAGACCTACACCGGCCCACAGGTTGGGGCTGACTTCCAGGTTGTCACGGCTGCCGCCATGCAGCGCGGCCATGCGTTGCTGACCAACGGAATCGAAGCGCGCCAGCGAGGCTTGGGCACGGGAGATGGTTTCGTCGTCCAGATGAGAGATCAACCGATCCGCCGCTTGCCAGGCTTCGGCATTGGTTTCACGAACGATCACATGCAAACGAATGCCGAAGCGAACGGTACGACCGAGCTTTGCGGCTTTAGCGCGTACTTGTTCGATCTTCTCGGCAACGGCGGCCGGTGGTTCGCCCCAGGTCAGGACCATTTCGACCTGCTCTGCCGCGAGGTCTTGCGCCGCTTCCGAAGAACCGCCGAAGTACAGCGGCGGACGCGGTTGCTGGATCGGCGGGTAGAGCAATTTGGCGCCCTTCACGCTGATGTGCTGACCGTCGTAATCGACGGTTTCGCCTTCCAGCACGCGGCGCCAGATGCGGGTGAATTCCACCGAGGCTTGATAGCGCTCTTCGTGAGTCAGGAACAAACCGTCGCCGGCCAATTCTTCCGGATCACCGCCGGTTACCAGGTTGAACAACGCACGGCCGCCGGACAGGCGATCCAGCGTCGCGGCCTGACGCGCTGCCACCGTCGGGGAAATGATCCCGGGGCGCAGGGCGACGAGGAATTTCAAACGCTGGGTCACCGGGATCAGCGACGCGGCCACCAGCCACGAATCTTCGCAAGAGCGACCGGTAGGGATCAGCACCCCACCGAAGCCCAGACGATCCGCTGCTTGCGCAACTTGTTGCAGATAACCGTGGTCGACGGCGCGAGCGCCTTCGGCGGTGCCAAGGTAATGGCCGTCGCCGTGGGTAGGCAGGAACCAGAAGATATTGAGGCTCATGGAGTGGTCTCCTTAGGGATTCGAATTACTGAGCTTTGGCAACGGCCGCCGGAGGCGTCCAGATCACGTCTTTGATGCTCAGCGGCTTTGGAATCAGCTTGAGCTGGTAGAAGCTGTCGGCGATTTTCTGTTGCGCGGCGACCACTTCAGGCGTGAGGAACAACGCGCCGTAGCCTTGGCGTTTCACCGACGTCAGGGTGATATCTGCCGGCAGACCGAGCAGTGGCGAGACTTGTTTAGTCACGTCCTCGGGATTGGCCTTGGACCATTCGCCGACCGCGCGCACCTCTTCCACCAAGGTCTTGATCACCTCAGGATTTTTCTGCGCATAAGGCTTGGTCGCGAGGTAGAACTGATGGTTGTCGACGATGCCTTGGCCATCACGCAGGGTGCGTGCTTGCAGTTGCTGTTCGGCGGCAGCCTGGTACGGGTCCCAGATCACCCAGGCATCGACGCTGCCACGTTCGAACGCAGCGCGGGCATCGGCCGGCGGCAGGAATACGGTCTGGATGTCGGTGTATTTGAGGCCGGCATCTTCCAGTGCGCGGACCAGCAGGTAGTGAACGTTGGAGCCTTTGTTCAGGAAGACTTTCTTGCCCTTGAGGTCCTGCACCGATTTAATCGCCGAGTCCTTCGGCACCAGGATCGCTTCGCTGTGCGGCGCTGGTGGTTCGTAGGCGACATAGAGCAGATCGGCGCCGGCTGCTTGAGCGAATACGGGAGGAGTTTCGCCTGTAACGCCGAAGTCGATGGAGCCGACGTTCAGGCCTTCGAGCAGTTGCGGGCCGCCGGGGAATTCAGTCCATTGCACGTCCACACCTTGGGCGGCGAGGCGTTTTTCGAGTGTGCCTTTGGCTTTGAGCAGCACCAGGGTGCCGTACTTTTGATAACCGATTCTTAGCGTCTCGGCTTGAGCTTGAGAAATAACGCCGAAGGACACAGCCGCAGCAAACAGAGCGACCAGACCACGACGCAAAATGACAGTGCGCATAGCGCTCTCCTTTTTGCAGTTGGGTTTTGGCTGCACCTGCTTGGCCGTTAGCGGCTGAGTAAGGTGAGTGGATCAAATTCAGGTGTGGCTTGAGTGCTGGCTTAAATGCTCCAGCGAGCACTCAATAAACGTTCATTCAACAGGTTCGGATCGATCGGCTTGGGCCGCCTCGCCATGGCGCTGAAAAACAGCTCCAGCGATTCATTCAGTCGTTCTTCCAGCTCCGGTGCCAACTGCGCCTGGGCGCTGCCGTCGCCGTAAGCGATCTGGCTGTCTACCGCGAAAATCCCGTGAAGCATTTCCTGGGCCTTCAACGCCGACAACACTGGCTTGAGCGCGTAATCCACCGCCAGCATGTGGGCGATGCTGCCGCCGGTGGCCATTGGCAACACCACCTTGTGGGCCAGGGCGCGTTCGGGCAGCAGGTCCAGCACGGTTTTCAATGCGCCGGAGAACGACGCTTTGTAGATCGGCGTGGCGATCAGCAGGCCATCGGCGTTTTCAATCTGTTGCAGCAGGTCGATCACCTTCGGGCTGTCGAAGCGCGCATGCAGCAAGTCTTCGGCCGGGAAGTCCCGTACCTGGTAACTCACCACTTCCACACCTTGCTCCTGCAACCAGCGTTGGGAGCGCTCCAGCAGCACCCCGGAACGGGAGCGTTGGCTGGGGCTGCCACCGAGTGAGACGACCAGCATTCAGACGATTCCTTGAACGGTGTTAGCGATTCGCGGTTTGCGATCTCGCTTTGATGGAAGTGACCTTAACAGGTGATTTTTATATCCATAAATCATATTTATTCATTTGGCTATTCTTTACGGTTCTATATGAAATGGCTTTTACCGGGCAAAAAAACAGGCCGTAAAAACGGCCTGAAATCCCCTGCTTTGTGGATACGGTTCAATCTGGATTCTGCGGTGCCTGGCCGGCCGTCATCGCGAGCAAGCCCGCTCCCACAGTTGACCGCATTCCAATGTGGGAGCGGGCTTGCTCGCGAAGGCGGCTTCAGCCACACCGCAATTGATGGTTTATCTGTTGGGTTGTGGCGTCAGACGCAGGTACGGCTTCACCGCGCGATAGCCCTTGGGAAAACGTTTCTGGATTTCGTCTTCATCCTTGAGCGACGGCACGATCACTACTTCATCACCGTCCTGCCAGTTGGCCGGGGTGGCCACCTTGTAGTTGTCGGTGAGTTGCAGCGAGTCGATCACTCGCAGAATTTCGTGGAAGTTACGGCCGGTGCTCGCTGGGTAGGTGATGGTCAGCCGAACCTTTTTGTTCGGGTCGATCACGAACAGCGAACGCACGGTCAGGGTGTCGTTGGCGTTCGGGTGAATCAGGTCGTAGAGGTCCGAGACCTTGCGGTCGGCGTCGGCAAGTATCGGGAAGTTGACGAGGGTGTTCTGTGTTTCGTTGATGTCCTCGATCCACTTGTGGTGCGAGTCCACCGGATCCACGGACAGGGCAATCGCTTTCACACTACGTTGGGCAAATTCGTCCTTGAGCTTGGCGGTGAAGCCCAACTCGGTGGTGCACACCGGGGTGAAGTCCGCCGGGTGGGAAAACAGCACGCCCCAGCTATCGCCCAGCCATTCGTGGAAACGGAGGGTGCCGGCGCTGGAATCCTGTTCAAAGTCGGGGGCGATATCGCCCAGTCTGAGGCTCATGGTGCTGCTCCTGGTGAGTGCTTGTTGAGGTCAACTGTGCCTGCATTTTTTATTCATTAAAAAGAATAAATATCGATTTGTTTAGATCGCAAATGAATATTAAAAATGTGTTCACTGGACCTCGACGGCGGTCGGGACGACTATCGCCCACAAGGTTCGAGAAGGCCTTGAGTTGCTGCACAAAGAGGGAAATTTCGAGGAGGGTTTACGGGGGTGAGCCTGACTTGAAAACGCAAAAGCCCCGCCCGGCGAGATGCCGGGCGGGGCTTTTTTTACTTCAGTTACGCGAGTGCTATTACAACAGCGGGATCGAGTAGCTGACGATCAGACGGTTTTCGTCCTGGTCGCGTTGGCCTGGGACGTCGTTGCGCCACATGGCGTTTTTCCATGTGAAGCCCAGGTTTTTCAGTGCGCCTTCCTGGACTACGTACGCCAGGGTAAGGTCGCGTTCCCATTCGGAACGGCCACTACCGGAAACCGGGTGAGCGGTGGTGTTGGCGATAGTGTCGATGTTGTCACCGCGCAGGTAAACGATGCCGGCAGTAGCGCCTGGCAGGCCAACCTTGGCGAAGTCATACGAGTAACGAGCTTGCCAGGTACGTTCGCCGGCACGGGCGAACTTCTGGATCTGCATGTCGGTAGTCAGGTAAGCCGACGCGCCGTCACCCTGGTTCAAATAAGGGAAGTCGCTGCTGCCGTTGCTGACCTGATAACCACCACCGAAGGTGTGACCGGCAACGGTGTACAGGAACAGGCCGCTGTACAAGTTGTTGTCGACCTTGCCTTTACCCGCTTTGAAGCCTTGGTAGTTACCGTTGCTGAAGTAAGCCGAGTCGTGGCCGTTGGCACCATCGTCAGAGCTGTTGAAGTAACGCAAGTCAGACTTCAACACACCAGGACCGATTGCCCAGTTGTGAACCAGACCCAGGAAGTGTTGTTTGTAGAAATCTTCCAGGTTGCCGTAGTAGTACTGGGCAGTCAGGTCTTTGGTGATTTTGTAGTCACCGCCACCGTAGATGAACTTGTTGCTGTCACGGAAGCCAGTACCGCGCGTGTTCGCACCAGCAATCGACAACTCTTCGTTGTTGCTGGAGTTACGACCCTTGGCGTGTTCGATCTGACCACCAACCAGTGTCAGATCCTTGATCTCGTTCGAGGTGATCTGACCACCTTGAAAGGTTTGCGGCAGCAGACGGCCATCGTTGGTCACGATAACCGGCAGTTTTGGCTGCAGAGTGCCCAACTTCAGTTCGGTCTGGGAGATCTTGGCTTTGGCAGTCAGGCCGAGGCTGGAGAAGTTATCAACCGCTTTGCCGTTGGATTCGCTTGGGAAAACAGTGCCGCCGTAAGAGGCAGCAGTAGCGCCGTTAGTGCCGCCGCCTGTATCCAGACGCACGCCCAACAGGCCGATAGCATCGATACCGAAGCCGACGGTGCCTTGGGTGTAGCCGGAGATGAAGCGCAGGTCGAAGCCTTGGCCCCATTCTTCAGCTTTGCTCTGAACACCGGCAGCCTTGTTGGCAGGAGTGCCAGCAGCACTGTCACGGTTATCGTTATTGATGTAGAAGTTACGCAGCCCCAAAGTAGCCTTGCTGTCTTCGATGAAACCGGCGGCGCCTGCCTGCTGCGCCAAAACCCCTACGGCCACAGCCAGGGCCAAGGTGGACTTGTTCATTTGTTTCGCTCCTATCGTTTCTAATTCTTGAGGTCCTGGGTCGAATGCCCTGGATCCTGAAATGCTCGGTCAGTGCCAGACCGTGTGACTACGACGATGGCCTGCCCCCTGTGATTTTGGCCCGCATAATAAACACAAAAAGAATTATTTCATCATTTTTCATGCCATTCAGGAATATAGCTTCGCGCTATTACTCTGAGTCGGGACACAAGGTATCGGCTCATAAGCCACCCACTTTAGGCGTTTGACTTAAAAGCTAAAAAGAATAAAAAATTACTACATAAGCTCAATTTGGAATATTGAAAAAAGCACAAAAAAAACCTCGCCGGCGGGCGAGGCTTTTTCTGACGGCTATTACAAGAAGCTGTAGGTGTAGTTGAAGATCAGACGGGTCTGGTCTTGATCAGCGATGTTGGTTTCGCTGCCACGGTAGACGCCATTACGCAGCGTTACGCCGAAACCTTTAAGAGCGCCCTGCTGGATGGTGTAGTCGATCCGCATGTCACGCTCCCACTCGGACATATCGCTGCCGCCAGTGGCGGACTTGATGTTGTCGCCATGCAGGTAAGCGATCGAGGTTTTCAGGCCAGGAACACCCAGCGCGGCGAAGTCGAAGCTGTATTGACCGAAGGTGGTGTTTTCACCGGCACGGACAAAACCGTTGATCATGGCATCGGTGAATAGGTAGAAGCTCGTGCCACCATTCCCTTCCGCATGACCATTGCCATCAACTACGTTGCCCTGGTTCAAGTAAACGAAACCGCCGTCATCGTTAACGCGCTGATGACCAAGCAGGAAGGCGTTGCCACCCAGGGTGTAGGTGAACATGGCGCTCCAGGTCTTGTTATCGACCTCATTTTTGTTCTTGGCATAACCACCGTTGTTACTGAAGAAATAACCCGGATCGCCGTTCTTACCGTCGGAGCTGCTGTCAAAATAGCGCAGGTCTGTCTTGAAGGACTGGTTGGCGTTGATCGGGAAAACGTGAATCAGGCCCAGGAAATCCTGTTTGTAGTAATCCTTCAAGTTCGAGTGGTAGTACTGCAGGGTCAGGTCCTTGGTGACCTTCCAGTCAGCACCAGCGTAACGGAACTGGTTGCTGTCATGAGTACCGCCAGCCACGGCCAGGCCGGTGGAGTTTGAAGATGCACGACCCGCCGAGTGCTCCAACTGACCCGCGTTGAGGGTCAAGTTGTCGATTTCCTTCGAGGTGATGGTGCCACCGTCAAAGGTCTGTGGCAGCAGGCGGCTGTCGTTCGCTACCAGGATCGGCATGTTCGGCTGCAGAGCACCACCCAGGTGGGCTTCGGTCTTCGAGAAGCGTGCCTTGACGTTGGCCGCCGCGCGGCTCCATTCGTCCACAGCCGAACCATCGCTGTCGCTTGGGAAGAACGTGTTGTTGTTGGCTGGGTGGTGACCTTTGCCGCCGTCCAGATGGATACCGACGAGGGCTTGGGCGTCGATACCGAAGCCGACAGTGCCTTGGGTAAAACCGGACAGATAGTCGAATTTCAGGCCTTCAGCAGTCTCTCTCTGATCCGCACCGCCGTCACGGTTATCGTTGTTGAAATACATGGTGCGAGAACTGACGGAAGCCTTGCTGTCTTCGATGAAACCCGCGGCGCCTGCCTGCTGCGCCAAAACCCCGACGGCCACGGCCAGAGCCAAGGTGGACTTGTTCATTGTTTCACTCCTCTCGTTTCTAATTCTTGTGTTCCTGGCCCTGGGTCGTATGCCCGGGATCCTAAGATGCGCGATTAGCGCCAGACCGTGACTCACAAGTCAATCGTAACTTTGTGTGTCTACGACCATAGTCTAATCCCCAGTAAATTCATTCCTTGCCGGGCCATAAACCCAAAAAGAATTATCCAATTCTTTTTCATACCGTTTAGGAATTTAGCTCCGCACTACCCCTTGAGCCGGGACACGGGCACCGGCTCATAAGCTAATTCCTAAATGGTATTTATTAGCCTTTTTTTAGATCGATTAGCTTTGATGCAATTCACGATCAATCCCTATCGAAAGGCAGCGCCATGACGACCAAACGCGCACTATCCGGTCCAATTGTTACAGTTTGTGTATCACTAATAATATCTTTTAGCGCTCACGCGGCGAACCTCACGGTCGGTTATCAAACCGGTATCGACCCCAGCAAGGTCCCCCAGGCAGATGGACTGTACGAGAAGACCATAGGCCAGAAAATTGACTGACGTCGTTTCAATAGCGGCCCGGAAGTGGTTACGGCCATTGCTTCCGGTGACGTGCAGATTGGCAACCTCGGCTCCAGTCCGCTGGCGGCGGCTGCTTCGCGCAATCTGCCGCGTTGTCGCGTTCATCGTTTCAGCCCAGATCAACGCCGCTGAAGCCCTCGTGGTACGCAACGGCAGCGGCATCGAAGTCTTGGTCGCGCGCAAGGATTACGCCGAGAAGCACCCAGAGGTTGTGGCCAAATTCGCCAAGGTCACGCTGGACTCGTTCGCCGACTATGCCGCGCATAAAGACAGCTGGACCGCTGACTCGGTACCGGTGCAGAAAATCGCCAAACTGACCGGTGCCAACGCCGTCGATGTGCCGGAGTTGCTGGCCGGTTCCACGTTCCCGGATGCTAAAGCCCAACAGACCACCGCGCTGCTGGACGGCGGCACGGCCAAAGCGATTGGTGAGACGGCGAAGTTCTTGAAGGAACAAGGGAAGGTCGAGACGGTGCTGCCGGATTATTCGCCGTATGTCAGTGCGAAGTTTGTCACCCAATGATTGCTGACGGCTGCTGCGCAGCCGATCGCGAGCAAGCTCGCTCCCACAGGGATCTTTGGCGTTTACAAAACCACTGTGGGAGCGAGCTTGCTCGCGATGGGGGCCCTGCGGTTACAAGGTTTTTTCGAAGATCTTCGAATTACGCTGATAGTTGTACAGCGACGCCCGCGCCGACGGCAGACGCTCTACGCTGCTCGGCACAAACCCACGCTCGCGAAACCAGTGAGCGGTCCGGGTCGTCAGTACGAACAAGGTTTTCAGCCCCTGCGCCCGGGCGCGGGTTTCGATGCGCTCCAGCAACTCATCACCACGACCGCCATGGCGGTATTCCGGGTTCACCGCCAGACACGCCAACTCCCCCGCATCCGAATCAGCAATCTGATACAGCGCCGCACAGGCGATGATCATGCCTTCGCGCTCGACCACACTGAACTGCTCGATCTCACGCTCCAGCACCTCGCGGGAACGCCGCACCAGAATGCCCTGCTCTTCCAGTGGGCTGATCAAATCCAGCAAACCACCGACATCTTCGATCGCCGCTTCGCGCACAACCTCGAACTGCTCCTGGGCCACCAGAGTACCGCCACCGTCACGGGTGAACAGTTCGGTCAGCAGCGCGCCGTCTTCGGCGTAGCTGACGATATGACTGCGAGCCACACCGCCGCGGCAGGCCTCAGCGGCCGCATCCAACAGCTCAGCCTGATAGTTGCTGCCCAGACGCTGCAGATGCGCCGGCACTTGTTGCGGACGCAACTCACGAACCAGACGACCGTGTTCATCGATCAGACCCAGGTCGGCGCCGAACAACAGCAGTTTGTCCGCCCCCAGATCGATGGCGGCGCGGGTGGCGACGTCTTCGCAGGCGAGGTTGAAAATCTCACCGGTCGGCGAGTAACCCAGTGGCGACAACAGCACGATGGAACGCTCATCCAGCAGGCGATTGATGCCCTTGCGGTCAACCCGACGCACTTCGCCGGTGTGGTGATAGTCGACGCCTTCCAGCACGCCAATCGGCCGCGCGGTTACCAGGTTGCCGCTAGCCACCCGCAGACGCGAGCCCTGCATCGGCGATGAAGCCATGTCCATGGACAGCCGCGCTTCGATGGCGATACGCAGCTGGCCAACCGCATCGATCACACACTCCAGCGTCGCGGCATCGGTGATGCGCATCCCGTGGTGGTAATGCGGGGTCAGGCCGCGCGCAGCGAGGCGGGTTTCAATTTGCGGACGGGAACCGTGAACCAGCACCAGTCGCACGCCCAGGCTGTGCAACAGCACCAGGTCGTGGACGATATTGCCGAAGTTCGGGTGCTCCACGCCGTCGCCGGGCAGCATGACGACGAAGGTGCAATCGCGGTGGGCGTTGATGTAAGGCGAAGCATGACGAAGCCAATTAACGTATTCGGGCATGAACCTGGGCCTGTAATAAATAGCAGCCAAAAAATGGGCGAAACAGAAAACGCACAGCGGGCTGATGGTTATCGTCGGAACAGGCTTGGCGACACGCGCGCTCTCCTCATGAATACGGGTTGGGACATTGGTAATTTAACCGACATGTCTGTCATAGCACAGACCCTGCGGGAGCGGGCTTGCTCGCGAAGGCGGTGTGTCAGTCGCATCTGATGTGTCTGACACACCGCCTTCGCGAGCAAGCCCGCTCCCACATGGATTTGTGCTCAATTGACTGGCATTGGCGTTTTGGCCGGTGTCAGGCAGTAATATTCAATCAGTTGACGTAATAGATGCACCGTAGGCTGCAAACGTGACATTTCGAGGTATTCCCCCGGTTGGTGCGCACAGGCGATGTCGCCAGGGCCGAGCACCAGTGTTTCGCAGCCAAGACGCTGAAGATAAGGCGCTTCGGTGCCGAACGCCACTGCTTCGGCACGATGGCCGGTGAGCTTTTCCGCGACCCGGACCAATTCTGCATCCTCGGCTTGCTCGAACGGCGGCACTTCAGGAAACAGCGGCGCGTAATCGATCTTCACCTGATGCCACTCGGCAATGGGCTTGAGCTTCTGCAGAATCTCCGCGCGCAGGGCGTTAGGGTCCATGCCCGGCAACGGGCGTAGATCAAACTCCAGCGAACACTGGCCGCAAATACGGTTGGGGTTATCGCCGCCATGGATGCAGCCGAAGTTCAGGGTCGGCGTCGGCACGCTGAACTGTGGATTACGGAATTCACGCTGCCACAACAGGCGCAAACCACGCAGTTCACCGATGGCATCGTGCATGGCTTCGAGGGCGCTGTGGCCGAGGCGCGGATCCGAGGAGTGGCCGCTCTGACCGAGGATGTCGATGCGCTCCATCATGATGCCTTTGTGCATGCGGATCGGCTTGAGCCCGGTCGGCTCGCCGATCACCGCCGCACGACCCAGCGGCCGCCCGGCTTCGGCCAAGGCGCGAGCACCGGACATTGAGCTTTCTTCATCACAGGTAGCAAGGATCAACAACGGTTGCTTGAACGGCTGATCGAGCAGAGGTATGACGGCTTCGATCGCCAGCGCGAAAAATCCCTTCATGTCGCAACTGCCCAGCCCGACCCAGCGGCCGTCGACTTCGGTCAGCTTCAGCGGATCGGTTTGCCACAACGCGCCATCGAACGGCACCGTGTCGCTGTGACCGGCCAGCACCAAGCCACCGGGGCCGGAACCAAAACTGGCCAGCAGGTTGAATTTGCCGGGGCTGACCTGCTGGATATCACAGGCAAAACCCAAATCACCGAGCCACGTTGCCAACAGGTCAATCACTGGACGGTTGGATTGATCGAGGCTGGCCTGCGTACAGCTGACGGACGGCGCAGCGATCAGCGCAGCGAATTGATCTTTCATGGACGGCAAAAGCATCGCTGACTCCAACTCCCGACTTGAACCCCATCATAGAACCATCTGGCGACAGGAATAAACCGCCGCGGCGCGTAGGACTTGTGAGTCCTGTACACTGCACGACCTTGGCAGCCACACATTCCCCCGGCTGCGCTCCCGATCCTGGATTTTCCGGCCATGCAGAAAGAAACCGAAATCAAACTCCGCGTCAGCCGAGAAACCCTCGCTGCCCTGCGCGAGCACCCGCTCCTGAAAAAACGCAACAAAAGTGGCTGGGAACGCCGTGAGTTGATGAACCAGTACTTCGACACGCCTGAGCGCGACCTGGCCCGCGCCAAGGTTGCCCTGCGCCTGCGCCGCGATGGTGAAGAAGTGATTCAGACCCTCAAGACCCGCGGCCAGAGCGTCGCCGGTTTGTCCGAGCGTAACGAATACGACTGGAACCTGCCCAAAGCCAAGCTCGACGTGAAGAAACTCGACGGCGAATGCTGGCCTGAAGAGTTGGCCGAGCTGGACAAGAAAACCCTGAAGCCGATCTTCACCACCGATTTCGTCCGCGAACGCGCTGAAATCGCCTGGGGCCGTGGCAAGACCAAAGTGGTCATCGAAGCCGCACTGGATCTGGGTCACGTGATCGTGGGCAAGCAGAAAGAAGAAATCTGCGAGCTGGAACTTGAACTGCGCGAAGGCGAGCCGGCCGCCCTGCTGGAACTGGCCGCCGAACTGGCCGCGACCCTGGCCCTGATGCCATGTGACATCAGCAAGGCCGAGCGCGGTTATCGCCTGTACGACGCCAACAGCTACTCGTTGAGCCTGCCGGCGCCACAGATCACCGCCGAAACCCCGCTGGACGACGCTTTTGCCGCGCTGAGCTGGCACTTGCTGAGCAGCAGCCAGCGTCTCGCCGAGCAGTATCGCTTCAATGGTCACTGGCGCCTGTTGCTGGACTGGGTCGAAAACCTGGCTGAGTTGCGCGCGCTGCTGAGCAGCCTGGGTCAAGCCGCACCGCGTCAGTCGACGCACGACCTGCGCGTCGCGCTGGATGCCTTGCTCGAAGACTGGCGTCCGCTGGTGCAAGCCGGTGTCGACGACGAAGACGTACGCAAAGCCGCGCCGGAGCAGTTCCTCGAAGAACTGGAAGACCCGCGTTGGGGCCTGTTCTCGCTGAACACTTCGCGCTGGTTGCTGGCCCGCACCTGGGCTGCCGATCGCAACGTCCGCGGCAATCGCCAGGGCGCTGCGCAATTGGGTAGCTGGCTGCCGCGTTTGCTGGGTGAAGAAGCGACTTCCCTGCAACTGCAGCGTTACCAGCAACAACCGGAAGACCTGGCCGAGCAACTGCCGCGCATCGAGCGCATCCAGGCTTGGCTGCACCACGCCCGCAGCGTGCTGGACATCCCGGAAATGGATCGCTTGTACGGTGAGCTGAAACAGCTTGCTCAATTGGCGAACGAGCCGATCACCGATGAATCGCTGGATGCGCGCAAGCAGCAGGCGATTGCGGTGTATCAGAATCGTGCGTGGAAGATGCTGCTGCGTATGTAATACCGCCATCGCGAGCAAGCTCGCCCCCACATTAGACCGCGTCCATTCAGACAACTCGGTTAACTGTGGGAGCGAGCTTGCTCGCGATGAGGCCTGCACATCCACCGCAAAAACATCAGACCGGCAAACTCGTCGTGGATTTGATTTCCGATAACGCCACGATCGAGTTCACCTCTTGAATCCCCGGCACCATCGACAGCTTCTCGAAGAAGAACCGTTCGTACGCCTCAATGTCCGCCGTAACAATCCTCAGCAAGAAATCCACCGACCCCATCAGCACATAACACTCCAGCACTTCGGGAAAACCGCGAATCGCCTCGGTGAACTCGGTGAAGTTCGAACGCCCGTGAGCGTTGAGTTTGATTTCAGCGAAGATCTGCGTGTTAAGCCCGATTTTTTTCCTATCAAGCAGCGTCACCTGCCCCCGAATAATCCCCTCCTCCTTCATCCGCTGTATCCGCCGCCAGCACGGCGATTGCGAAAGCCCCACCTGCTCGGCGATCTGCGCGCTGGAGAGCGAAGCGTCCTCTTGCAGCAACGCCAGAATCTTGCGGTCGTAGCCATCCAGCTCGCTATGCATAAAAAAACCTTTAATTGATAACTTACCGAATCAAGCAATTCAAACAATCGCCAATAAGCCCAATCATAGATAAGAAATGCCCGGCACCGAATGTAAAAATTCCTCCAGTGATTTTGGAGACCGACCATGCCGCATCTAGAAGCCGTGAACACCCCGCACACCCGCGCCGATGTCTGGAACGTCAGCAACGCCCACTGCCGTGTTCATTACCAACTGTTGGCCGAGGCCGAACCGGACCTGCTGTGCCGGGCGCTCAACCTGTTCGCTTTGCAGTTTCTGACGCCGCAACAGGTCAACGTGCAGCGGATGGACGATCTGCTGTCGATCGACATCGTGATAGACGGCCTGAGCTGGCACCGTGCCCAAGTGATCGCGGAAAAATTTCGTAACCTGATCAGCGTCTGTTCGGTTGATCTGCAAGTGGTTGATTGCGTATGGAATGAACCGGCTCAGGCGGCGGGCTGAAAAAACTCGACACGGCTTCGTCGGGTAGTGGCCCAACGGTCTGCGGCTCCGCGACTATCCTTTGCGAACTGTTGTTCATGAGGAGCCCGCATGTCCGTTCAACTTGCCATTCAGGACCGCTGGCTGGATCTCAATGATTTGCTGCGTGAACTGGTCGCCCAAGGCTTTATCAGCCAGGACTCGGCCGAGCACGCGCTCAATGCCCGACGCCGTCACGCTGCCAATAGCCAGATGCACCCGCTGGAATTCATCGCCAGCCAACACCTGGACGACCTTAGCCGTCCCGGTAAACAACTCGACCTGGAAAGCCTGACCCTGTGGCTGTCACAGCAGGCCGGTCAGCCTTATCTGCGTATCGACCCGCTGAAAATCAACGTTGCAGCGATTACGCCGCTGATGTCCTACGCCTTCGCCCAGCGCCACAAGATTCTTGCGGTGTCTATCGACCGCGACGCCGTCACCGTGGCCAGCGCCCAGCCCTACGTCACCGGCTGGGAAGCCGACCTGACCCATGTGCTGAAACTGCCGATCAAGCGTGTGGTCGCCAACCCGGTCGACATCCAGCGCTTCAGCGTGGAGTTTTTCCGCCTGGCCAAATCGGTCAGCGGCGCGACCAACGCCGATCAGCAGATGAACACCCTGGGCAATTTCGAGCAGCTGCTCAACCTCGGCGCCAGCGACCAGGAGCCGGACGCCAACGACGCGCACATCGTCAACATCGTCGACTGGTTGTTCCAGTACGCGTTCCAGCAACGGGCCAGCGATATCCACATCGAACCCCGGCGCGAACAAGGCACGGTGCGCTTTCGCATCGACGGCGTGCTGCACAACGTCTATCAATTCCCACCGCAAGTGACCATGGCCATCGTCAGCCGCCTGAAAAGCCTCGGGCGGATGAACGTCGCGGAAAAACGCAAACCCCAGGATGGCCGGGTCAAGACCAAAACCCCGGACGGTGGCGAAGTCGAGCTGCGGCTGTCGACATTGCCTACCGCATTCGGTGAAAAAATGGTCATGCGGATCTTCGACCCGGAGGTACTGCTCAAGGACTTTGATCAGCTGGGCTTCTCCGCCGAAGACCTGCGCCGCTGGCAAGACATGACGAGCCAGCCCAACGGCATCATTCTGGTCACCGGCCCGACCGGTTCCGGCAAGACCACCACGCTGTACACCACGCTAAAGAAACTGGCGACGCCGGAGGTCAACCTCTGCACCATCGAAGACCCGATCGAAATGGTCGAGCCGGCGTTCAACCAGATGCAGGTCCAACACAACATCGACCTGACCTTCGCCGCCGGTGTGCGCGCGCTGATGCGACAGGATCCGGACATCATCATGATCGGTGAGATCCGTGATCTGGAAACCGCTGAAATGGCGATCCAGGCCGCGCTCACTGGCCACTTGGTGCTGTCGACGCTGCACACCAACGATGCGCCGAGCGCGATCAGCCGCTTGCTGGAACTGGGTGTGCCGCATTACCTGATCAAAGCCACGGTACTCGGCGTCATGGCCCAGCGCCTGGTCCGCACCTTATGCCCGCATTGCAAGGCGCCGCTGACGCTGGGTGAAGAAGACTGGCAAACCTTGACCCGGCCCTGGCAGGCACCGTTGCCGAACAACGCACATCGCGCCATCGGTTGCCTGGAATGCCGTGATACCGGTTACCGCGGCCGCGCCGGGGTCTATGAAATCATGCAGCTGACGGACGGCGTCAAAGCACTGATCAACCCCGACACCGATTTACTGGCCGTGCGGCGTCAGGCGTTCAAGGAAGGCATGCGCAGTTTGCGGTTGTCAGGGGCGCAGAAAGTGGCGGCAGGTTTAACGACGATCGAGGAGGTGCTGCGAGTAACGCCGCAGAGCGAACAAAAGTAGGCGCGGCCGTCATGGAACTCGATTGGGGGATTGGCAATCCAACGCCGTAGTTAACCCAGTGGAGTCACCCAATATGCGTCTCAAACTTGCTGTCGCTACCATCGCCTTGTTGTCCCTTCCTGTCGGTTCGGCGATGGCCGATAGCTTTTGGCGTAACGTCATCTCGTCCGGTGCGACTACCGGTTCGACCTACCTGACCTTCAAGGATCACAAGCTGATCATCGCCGCCCAGGACGATGCTGGCAGCTTTGTCGCCAGTGACGGCGGCATTCGCGGTCCATACCTGGAGGCCGCGATGCAGAAAGTCCGCGCCGACAACCCTGGCCTGCAGGCCACGGACATGGAACTGGCGAACGCGATCCTGGCGAAGAATGCCGTCGCTTCGGAATAAGCGTTGTTGCTGAATAAAAAATGCCGCTCTCAATGAGCGGCATTTTTTTGAACCAGAGAAATTGCACAGCTATTTCCTACGTAGGCTAACGCCAAAACGCTGACATGCAGTCGAGTTTTCACCGACCTACTGATGAAAGCTCTGATATGAGCGCCAGACGTACGAACTCAAACTTTGTCGATTCGGATTACCCCCACAAGCGAATCGACTCACATGAAAAAACCAGTCTTATCTTTACTTCTGCTGGCCGCCTACAGTCACGTTTCCCAAGCCGAAGGCCTGTACGGCTCGATAAAAATCCAGAGCGTCCAGCAAGAACTTGCCGACACCCTGCTCACAAGTCCCAGGGTGAACAACCGTATCGTCAGTCCGGAGCGCAACAAAGATGTCGGCGGTTCCGTTGCGCTCGGCTATGAGTTCATAGGTGGCTGGCGCCTGGAAAGCGAGTACACCATCAAGCAGGACTCGGAGTTCAAGAGTTACTGGGCGCCATTCAACGCTAACGTTAACAACATGCAGGTCTCATCCAAGCGCCTGATGTTCAATGCCTATAAGGACTTCCCCTTGACCCAAAGCCTATCGCTGTACGCCATGGCCGGCGCAGGCGTGGCCCATATCAATTCCGAAGGCTACCAGTCCAACCCTTCACGTCGATTTGCCAACAATACCCAAAACAATTTCGCCTACAACTTGGGCGTCGGTGCAGACCTCAAACTGACCCGGCAAATTACCGTCGGCACCGGCTACCGCTATGTCGACATGGGTAAGGTTGAAACCGGCTATAACACCTTCACCAACCGCATCAATGCGCGGGACGAACAACTAAAGGGCAAGCTTCGAGAACAGAATCTTTACGTTGAAGCGCGGATGTCGTTCTGATTCATGACTCAAAAAAATGCCGCTCTCAATGAGCGGCATTTTTTTTGCCCGAATACAAAACGGTGTGTCAGCGGTAATCATCCACCGGCACGCAAGCGCAAAACAGATTGCGGTCACCATAGACATTGTCCACCCGGTTCACCACCGGCCAGTACTTGTGCGCCTTGGTGTGAGCATCCGGCGTCACCGCCTGCTCGATGCTGTAGGACCGCTCCCAAACCCCGGTGATGTCCGCCAGGGTATGCGGTGAGCGTTTCAGCGGGTTGTCATCGGCTGGCCAGTTGCCGTTCTGCACCTCGGTGATTTCCGCGCGAATACTCAGCATCGCCCCGATAAACCGGTCCAGCTCTGCCTTCGATTCACTTTCGGTCGGTTCAACCATCAATGTCCCCGGCACCGGAAACGACATGGTCGGTGCATGGAAGCCATAGTCCATCAGCCGCTTGGCGACGTCCTCCTCGCTGATCCCGGTCAGCGCCTTGAGTGGCCGCAGGTCAAGAATGCATTCGTGAGCCACACGCTCGTTGCGCCCGGAGTAAAGCACCGGAAACGCCCCGGACAAGTGCTGCGCCAGGTAATTCGCGGCGAGGATCGCCACCTCACTGGCATCCGCCAGTTGTGGCCCCATCATTGCGATGTACATCCAGCTGATCGGCAGGATGCTCGCACTGCCCCAAGGCGCCGCGCTGACTGCGCCGTTCTGCGCCAGCGGTCCGTCGATCGGCACCACCGGATGGTTGGCAACGAACGGCGCCAGATGCGCCCGCACCCCAATCGGCCCCATGCCCGGCCCGCCGCCACCATGTGGAATGCAGAAGGTCTTGTGCAGGTTCATGTGGGACACGTCGGCACCAATGTCCGCCGGGCGCGCCAGTCCGACCTGGGCGTTGAGGTTGGCGCCATCCATGTACACCTGGCCGCCGTGGCTGTGGATAACTTCGCAGATTTCGCTGATGCCTTCCTCGTACACGCCGTGGGTCGAAGGATACGTCGCCATCAGGCAGGCGAGTTTGTCTCCGGCCTCTGCGGCTTTGCCTTTGAGGTCATCCAGATCAACGTTGCCCGCCTCGTCGCATTCGACGATCACCACGCGCATCCCGGCCATCTGCGCCGAAGCAGGGTTGGTGCCGTGGGCCGAGGACGGGATCAGGCAGATATCCCGCGCGCCCTCATGACGACTCTCGTGATATTTACGAATCGCCAGCAACCCGGCGTACTCGCCTTGGGCCCCGGAGTTGGGCTGCATACAGATCGCGTCGAAACCGGTGATAGCGCAGAGCCAGCGCTCCAGTTCTTCGATCATCAGCGAATAACCCACCGCCTGCTCTTTCGGCACAAACGGGTGCAGGTTGGCGAACTGCGGCCACGTGATCGGGATCATCTCGCTGGTGGCATTGAGCTTCATGGTGCAGGAGCCCAGCGGGATCATCGATTGATTGAGCGCCAGGTCCTTGTTCTCCAGTTGCTTGAGGTAGCGCAGCATCTCGGTTTCGCTGTGATGGGCGCTGAACACCGGGTGACGCAGATAAGGCGAGGTACGCAGCAGACCTGCGGGAATGCCGCAAGCAAGGGTTTCAGCGTCCAGTTCGTCGACGTTGAGCCCATGATCAGAACCGAGGAACACATCAAACAACTTCGCGACGGTGGATTCGTCAGAGGTTTCGTCGAGGCTCAGCCCCAACTGCCCGCGCCCGAGAATGCGCAGGTTGATCTGTGCAGCCTTGGCACTTTCGATGATTGCCGTCTGAGTGCCACCGACCTCCAGCGTCAGCGTGTCGAAAAAGTGTGTGTTGAGGCGGGTGATGCCGTGGCGCTCCAGGCCAGCGGCGAGGATGCTCGTCAGCCGATGGACGCGTTGGGCAATGCGTTTGAGCCCTTCCGGACCGTGGTAGACCGCATAAAAACTGGCAATGTTGGCCAGCAGCACCTGCGCGGTGCAAATGTTCGAGTTAGCTTTCTCCCGGCGGATATGTTGCTCGCGGGTTTGCAGGGCCATGCGCAGGGCTATGTTGCCGCGAGCGTCCTTCGACACGCCGATGATCCGTCCGGGAATCGCCCGTTTGTACTCATCGCGACTGGCAAAAAACGCCGCGTGAGGCCCACCGTAACCCATGGGCACGCCGAAACGCTGGGATGAACCGAACACCACGTCGGCGCCCAATTCCCCCGGCGGCGTCAGTAACAACAGACTCAGCAGGTCGGTGGCGACACATGCCAAGGCTTGCTGAGCATGCAGATGATCGATCAAGGGACGAAGATCGCGGATCTCACCGTGGGTGTCGGGATATTGCAGGAGCGCGCCGAACACCTGGTGCTGTTTCAAGTTATCCACAGTGTCGATGATGAGCTCGAAGCCGAATCCTTCTGCTCGGGTCTGTACCACGGAAATGGTCTGCGGATGACAGTTTTCGTCGACGAAGAACAGATTGCTTCTGGACTTGGCGACACGCTTGGCCAGTGCCATGGCTTCTGCCGCCGCCGTCGCTTCGTCCAGCAGCGAGGCGTTGGCCAGTTCCAGGCCGGTGAGGTCGATGGTCAATTGCTGGAAGTTCAGCAGCGCTTCGAGCCGCCCTTGGGCGATCTCTGGTTGATACGGCGTGTACGCGGTGTACCAACCGGGATTTTCCAGCACGTTGCGCACAATGACGGTCGGTGTGAGGGTGCCGTGGTAACCCATGCCGATCAGGCTGGTCCAGACCTGGTTTTGCTCGGCGTAACCGCGCAGTTTGGCCAGTGCGGCTTCTTCGTCGAGCGCGGGTGGCAGGTCGAGCGGCCTGTTCAGGCGGATTCCTGGCGGCACCGTCTGCTCGATCAACTCGACCCGGCTGCCGAGGCCGAGGCTGTCGAGCATCGCCTGTTGCTCGGCGGCATCGGGCCCGAGGTGGCGGCGAAGGAAGGCATTGGAGTCGCGTAACTGGCTCAAGGACGGCAACTGGGACATGACGGGCTCTCTCTTGACTGGCGCTCAACGTCGATGCAACACGGTCAAACCAGCATAGCAGTCGATACCTGGCGCCAACGGCCATTGCGGATCATCATGCTCGGCATGTGCCCAATGTCCGCTGATCAGGTAACTGTATTTATGAGCCAACTGCCTTTGCTGCCGTTCTCCAAACCCACCATCGACGAAGCCACGATTGCCGCTGTTGGCGACGTGTTGCGCTCGGGCTGGATTACCAGCGGCCCCAAGGTCCAGGCCTTTGAACAACAACTCTCGGAGTTTTTTGGCGGGCGCCCGGTACTCACTTTCAATTCCGGCACCTGCACCATGGAAATCGCCCTGCGCATTGCCGGGGTCGGACCGGGCGATGAAGTGATCACCACGCCGATTTCCTGGGTGGCCACCGCCAACGTCATTCTGGAAGTCGGCGCCACGCCGGTGTTTGCCGACATCGACCCGATTACCCGCAACATCAACCTGGATCAGCTGGAAGCGGCAATCACCCCGCGCACCAAAGCGATCATTCCGGTGTACCTCGCCGGTTTGCCGGTGGACATGAGCCGGTTGTATGCGATCGCCAAAAAACACGGGTTGCGGATTGTCGAAGACGCCGCGCAAGCCTTGGGTTCGAGCTGGAACGGCCAGCGCATTGGCTCGACCGGCGATTTCGTGTCCTTCAGTTTCCAGGCGAACAAAAACGTCACCTCGTCAGAGGGCGGTTGCCTTGTATTGAACAATGCCGAGGAAGTGCGACTGGGGCAAAAGTACCGTTTACAGGGCGTCACCCGCAGCGGCTTCGATGGTCTGGATGTCGATGTGCTGGGCGGCAAGTTCAACATGACCGATGTAGCGGCGGCCATCGGTCTGGGGCAGTTTGCTCACATCGAAGCAATCACTGCTCATCGCCGTGAACTGGCCAGGCACTATTTCGCTTGTTTTGGCGAGGATTTCGAAGCGTTGTATGGGGCTCAACTACCCCCGGCGGATTTCGAGAACAGCAACTGGCATTTGTTTCAGCTGGTGCTGCCAGAGCGTAAGGATGGCCAACCGGCGCGGGCTACCTTCATGGAGCAGATGCAGGCACTGGGGGTTGGTATCGGCTATCACTACCCGCCGATCCACCTGCTGAGTCTTTATCGCGAGCGCGGGTTTAAGGAAGGGATGTTTCCGGTCGCCGAGCGGGTCGGTCGCCTGATTGTTTCACTGCCGATGTTTACCGCCATGAACAAAGCGGATGTTGAGCGTTCGGTGGCGGCGGTGAAAGCCGTTCTAAAGCCATAAAACCTGTGGGAGCGGGCTTGCTCGCGAAGGCGGTGTATCAGTCGAAATGAATGTTGACTGATACACCGCCTTCGCGAGCAAGTCGAATCGTCGCACCGCCGCTCCCACATGGATTTCGCAGGACGAAGATTACTCGCCGATAGCGGCTTTGTAGCCTGCTGCGTCGAGCAGCTTGTCCAGGTCAGCCGCGTTGCTTGGCTTGAGCTTGAAGATCCAGGCGCCGTACGGGTCGGAGTTGAGCAACTCAGGGTTAGCGCTCAGTTCTTCGTTGATGGCAATCACTTCACCGGCAACCGGGGAGTAGATGTCCGAAGCGGCTTTAACCGACTCCACCACACCGGATTGATCACCGGCAGCAAAGACTGTTCCGACTTCGGTCAGCTCAACGAACACCACGTCGCCCAAGGCTTCCTGAGCGTGATCGCTGATGCCCACGGTGACGCTGCCATCGGCTTCGAGACGGGCCCACTCATGACTTTCGGCAAAACGCAGGTCGGCAGGAATATCGCTCATGTTCTGTGTCCTCAAGAGAATTGTCAGCGGTCGTTGCCCGCCAGAAAAGGTTAGATCAAGGTTTTGCCATGGCGTACGAAGGTCGGTTTGACCACTCGGACCGGGTACCACTTGCCACGGATTTCCACTTCTGCGCGGTCGGCTGTCGCCATCGGCACGCGCGCCAGTGCTATCGACTTGCTAAGCGTAGGAGAGAAACTACCACTGGTGATCTCCCCTTCGCCAACATTGGCGATGCGGACCACTTGATGAGCGCGCAAAACCCCACGCTCCTCAAGGACCAGACCGACCAGTTTGTGCTGCACGCCACCCGCCCGTTCGGCTTCAAGAGCGCTGCGACCGATGAACTGGCGAGTAGCCGGTTCCCAGGCAATGCTCCAGGCCATGTTGGAGGCCAGTGGTGATACGTCTTGATGAATGTCCTGACCGTAGAGGTTCATGCCGGCTTCGACCCGCAGAGTATCGCGCGCCCCGAGGCCGATCGGCGAGATGCCTGCGCCCACCAGATCGTTGAAGAATCCTGGCGCTTGACTGGCCGGCAGAACGATTTCCAGGCCATCTTCGCCGGTGTAACCCGTGCGCGCGATGAACCAGTCACCGTCGGGCTGGCCTTCAAAAGGCTTGAGCATCTGAATCAGGTTGCCGCGGGACTGGGTCACCAGTTCGGAGATTTTGTGCCGGGCCTGAGGACCTTGAATGGCAAGCATCGCCAACTCGGAGCGTTCGTTGAGCTGCACCTTGAAACCATCGAGGTGAGCCTGCATCCAGGCGAGGTCCTGATTACGGGTGGAGGCGTTGACCACCAGCCGATAACCTTCGTCGAGACGGTAGACGATCATGTCGTCGACGATGCCGCCGCGCTCGTTGAGCATGGTGCTGTACAAGGCACGGCCAGGGCTGTGCAGACGTTCGACGTCATTGGCCAGCAAATGCTGGAGCCAGGCCTTGGCCTGAGGGCCGCTGACATCGATCACGGTCATGTGGGATACATCGAAAACCCCGCAATCGCGACGCACCTGATGGTGTTCCTCGACCTGCGAGCCGTAATGCAAAGGCATATCCCAACCGCCAAAATCGACCATCTTCGCGCCGAGGGCGAGATGAAGGTCATACAGAGGCGTGCGCTGTCCCATGGGTTTCTCCTTCCGGGCGTGGCGAAGGTGCGGGCCGGTGCTGCACGGGGTGAAAGCCTTGAAATAGAAGGCTTTCAGCCGATTTCAGCTACCTGATCCGTAGGACGGACCGCACCGAATGCCGCGCATTGTAGCCTCAAGGTGTAGGACTGGCACCTAGGCGTTTCGATGCGCTGAACGTCGAATCAATCCGATGACCGGTAGCAGGCCGACCAAAACCAGAGTCAAGGCCGGCAAAGAGGCCCTCGCCCACTCGCCTTCGCTGGTCATTTCGAAGATGCGCACCGCCAGCGTGTCCCAGCCAAACGGGCGCATCAGAAGGGTCGCGGGCATTTCCTTGAGCACATCGACGAACACCAGCAACGCAGCGCTCAACGTTCCTGGCAGCAATAACGGCAGATACACTTTGAAAAACAGTCGTGGCCCACTGACGCCAAGGCTACGTGCCGCTTCGGGCAAAGATGGCCGTATTCGCGCCAGACTGCTTTCCAGCGGCCCATAAGCCACCGCGATGAAGCGCACCAGATACGCCAGCAACAACGCCGAGAGGCTGCCCAGCAACAATGGCTTGCCGGCGCCCCCCAGCCAACCCGACAACGGGATTACCAGTTCGCGGTCCAGGTAACTGAACGCCAGCATGATCGACACCGCCAGCACCGAACCTGGCAAGGCGTAGCCGAGGTTGGCCAGGCTGATGCCGGTGCGGATCGCTCGGGTCGGAGCCAGACGCCGGGCAAACGCCAGCACTAAAGCAACACTGACGGTGATCAGCGCCGCCATGCCGCCCAGGTACAAGGTATGGACGATTAGCCCCGCGTAACGTTCATCCAGATCGAAACGCCCGCGCTGCCAGAACCACACCACCAGTTGAAGCACTGGAATGACGAAAGCGCAGGCGAACACCAAACCGCACCAACTCATGGCCGCCAGCGCTTTGAAACCGTGCAGGTGATACAGCGCCTTGACCCGTGGCCGTTCGTTGCTCGCCCGGTTGGCCCCGCGAGCACGGCGCTCGCCGTACAGCACAACCATCACCACCAGCAGCAACAGGCTGGCCAGTTGCGCGGCGGTGGAGAGGCTGAAAAATCCGTACCAGGTCTTGTAGATGGCGGTCGTGAACGTGTCGAAGTTGAACACCGACACCGCACCGAAATCCGCCAGCGTTTCCATCAGCGCCAGCGCCACGCCAGCACCGATGGCCGGGCGCGCCATGGGCAAAGCGACTCGCCAGAACGCTTGCCACGGGGATTGCCCCAAGACTCGCGCCGCTTCCATCAAGCCTTTGCCCTGCGCCAGGAACGCAGTTCGCGCCAACAGATAAACATAGGGATAGAAGACCAGCACCAGCACCAGAACCACGCCGCCAGTGGAGCGCACGCGCGGCAGCCTCAAGCCCGAGCCGAACCATTCACGCAACAGGGTTTGCACGGGGCCTGCGAAATCCAACAGGCCGACGAAGACGAATGCCAGCACGTAGGCGGGAATGGCGAATGGCAGCATGAGCGCCCAGTCCAGCCAACGCCGACCGGGGAATTCGCAGAGGCTGGTGAGCCAGGCGAGGCTCACGCCCAAAAGCGTCACGCCGATACCGACACCGAGTACCAGGGTCAGGGTATTGCCCAGCAGGCGCGGCATCTGGGTATCCCAGAGGTGGGACCAGATCTGATGATCGATGGTTTGCCAGGACAACAGCAAAACGCTGAGTGGCAGCAGGACCAGCGCAGCGATGGCGAAGACCAGGGGATACCAGCGGCGTTGGGCGGGGTGGGCCAAGGAAAAGCTCTCTGAGGAAAATCAGCGAAATGTGCGTCATACGCAAAAAGATCGCAGCCTGCGGCAGCTCCTATCGGGTGTACATCATCCCAATGTAGGAGCTGCCGCAGGCTGCGATCTTTTGATCTTTAAAGGTGCAGCGTCAGTTCCAGCCCGCCCGATCCATCATGCGAATCGCTTCAGCCTGACGCTTGCCGGCAATTTCCACAGGCAAGGTATCGGCGACAAACTTGCCCCAGCTCGCCACTTCTGCAGAAGGCTGAACCGCAGGGTTGGCCGGGAATTCCTGGTTCACGTCAGCAAAGATCTTCTGCGCTTCAGGTGTGGTCATCCATTCCACCAAGGCCTTGGCCGCTTCCGGGTGCGGAGCATGTTTGGTCAGGCCGATACCCGACAGGTTCACGTGCACGCCACGGTCGCTCTGGTTCGGCCAGAACAACTTCACCGCCAGGTCAGGCTTCTGCTTGTGCAGACGGCCGTAGTAGTACGTGTTGACGATACCGACGTCGCATTGACCCGCGTTGATGGCCTCCAGCACCGCGATGTCATCCGAGAATACGTCGGTGGACAGGTTACTCACCCAGCCCTTGAGAATCTTCTCGGTTTTGTCGGCGCCATGGACTTCGATCATGGTGGCAGTCAGTGACTGGTTGTAGACCTTCTTCGCTGTGCGCAGGCACAGGCGACCTTCCCAGTTCTTGTCGGCCAGACCTTCGTAGGTGGTCAACTCACCGGGTTTCACCCGATCGGTGGAGTAAGCGATGGTCCTCGCCCGCAGGCTCAAGCCAGTCCAGGCATGGGCGGATGAGCGGTATTGCAGCGGGATGTTGGCGTCGATCACCTTGGAAGTGAACGGTTGCAGGATGCCCATTTGCTCGGCCTGCCAGAGGTTGCCGGCATCGACGGTCAGCAGCAGATCCGCGGTGGCGTTCTCGCCCTCGGCCTTGATCCGCTGCATCAGCGGCGCTTCCTTGTCGGTGATGAACTTCACCTGCACGCCGGTTTTCGCGGTGTAGGCATCGAAGACCGGTTTGATCAGCTCGTCGATACGCGAGGAGTAAACCACCACCTCGTCAGCGGCCTGGGCTGCGGTGCTGCCAATCACGGTCAAGGCGAGTGCGGTCAGTAGACGCTTCGGTACCAACATGGGAGCGATCTCTCGATTGAAAAATTGAAGCCAAATGATATGGACTCACATTTAGGTTCTCAATCGAACAGTTTGCGGAGGAGTTACCAGATGTTGCACAAGTTGGAATGTGTGGTGGATGTACCGACGTCTTCGCGAGCAAGCCCGCTCCCACAGTTGAAATGAATTCCCATGTGGGAGCGGGCTTGCTCGCGAAGAGGCCATCTGCCGCAATGAAAATCTCAGGCCTTGGCGAGTGCCGGTAGATCCCCGATCAATCCCAGCGCTTCACGCACGAACAGCGCCTTGGCTTCGGGCATTTGGTCGACCATCTTCAACCCGGCATTGCGCAACCAGCGCACCGGCAACGGATCGGCCTGGAACAGACGCTCGAAGCCTTCCATCGCCGCCATCAACGCCAGGTTGTGGGGCATGCGCCGACGTTCGTAACGGCTGAGCACTTTCACATCTGCCAGGCGCTCGCCACGCGTGGCCGCTTGCAACAGCACTTCGGCCAGCACGGCGGCATCGAGAAAACCAAGGTTCACGCCCTGCCCGGCCAATGGGTGAATGGTGTGGGCCGCATCACCGATCAACGCCAATCCTTCAGCCACATAACGCTTGGCATGACGCTGCCGCAACGGCACGCACAGACGCGGGTCGGCGCTGAGCACCGAGCCCAGTCGGCCTTCGAAGGCCCGCTCCAGCTCTTTGCAGAAACCTTCGTCATCCAGCGCCATCAGGCGTTCGGCTTCGCTCGGGGTGGTCGACCAGACGATCGAACACCAATCCTGCTGACCGTCACGCTCCAGCGGCAGAAACGCCAGCGGACCGTTGTCGGTGAAACGCTGCCAGGCAGTCATTTGATGAGGCTTGGCGCTGCGCACGCTGGTGACGATCGCGTGGTGCATGTAGTCCCACTCGCGCGTCGCCATACCGGTCAGACGCCGAACGGCGGAATTAGCGCCATCCGCTGCGATCACCAAAGGTGCGCGCAAGGTGCGGCCATCGGCCAGGGTCAGCAGCCAGTCGTCGCCGGAGCGACGCATTTGCTCCAGGCGCGCGTTGGCCAACATTCCAAGGTCGCAGTCGTGCAAACGGTCGAGCAAGGCGTCCTGGACCACGCGGTTCTCGACGATATGCCCCAGCACATCGGCATGCACACTGGCCGCCGAGAAATGAATCTGCCCGGTGCCGCTGCCGTCCCAAACGTGCATGTCGGTGTAAGGGCTGCTGCGCCGATTGGCGATGCCGTCCCAGACGCCCAGACGTTCGAGAATCCGCTGGCTGGCAGTCGATAAGGCGCTCACTCGCGGCTCGAACGAAGCCTGGGCATCGAAGGGTTTGACGCTCATCGGGCTACCGTCCAGCAGCAGGACTTCCAGCCCGCTGTCCTGCAACGCCAGCGCCAGGGCACTGCCGACCATTCCGGCCCCGACAATCAGCAGATCTGCGCGCATTTCCATGCTTTAAGCCTGTCTCGCTTGCGGCTTGAGCCGCATATAAAGGGATTTTCCGACCGCCACTTAAGCATCGGGACGCGTACCCAAACCCATGGCCTGCCGCGCGAACCAGCGTTTGGCCGGCGGCAGCAGATCGAGACCGAGCAGACCGATGTTGCGGCCCAAGGAAACCAGCGGTTGAGTGCTGCCGAACAAACGGGTGACCTGATCGGAGAAACCCACGGTCAGGTTCTGATCCAGACGCTGACGCTCGCGGTAGGCCTGCAAGGTCGCAAAGTCTCCGGGAGATGTTTCGCTGGCCAGCAACGCATCGGCCAGCGCTTGAGCATCACGCAAAGACAGGTTGAAACCTTGCCCTGCAATCGGGTGCAGGCTGTGGGCAGCATTGCCGAGAATCGCCAGATGCGGACGCACCTGCTCTTCGGCCTCGATCAATGTCAGCGGGTACAAATGCCGCGCACCAACCTGCTTCAAAGTGCCGAGGCGATAACCGAACACGCCTTGCAACTCGCTGAGGAAGCTCTTTTCATCGAGGGCCGCGAGCCGTTGCGCGTCCATTCCCAATCGAGTCCAGACCAGTGCGCAGCGGTTTTCCGGCAACGGCAACAAGGCCATCGGCCCGTCATCGGTGAAACGCTCGAAGGCCATGCCGTTGTGCGCTTCACTCGGTGTGATGTTGGCAATCAACGCGCTCTGGTTGTACGGGCGCTTTTTGATGCCGATCCCCAGTTGCTCGCGCAGGCCGGAACGGCCGCCATCAGCCAGCACCGCAAGATCGCATTCCAGAGTGGTTTCGTCGTTGAGGGTCAGGCGATAGCCATCGATCAGCGGCTCCATGCGCGTGACTTCCGCCGGGCAACGCCAGCTGATCACGTCCTTGTCCAGCCCCTGCCAGAGGCATTGGCCGAGCCAGGCGTTTTCCACCACATAACCCAGCGCCGGAACGCCCTCTTCCATCGCCGACAATCGCGCGGTGGAGAAGCGCCCACGGTCGGACACATGAATTTGCTTGATCGGCTCGGCGCGGCGGGAGATTTCCTGCCACACGCCCAACCGTTGATAAATTTGCTTGGCACCGTAGGACAACGCCGAAGAACGGGCGTCGTAGCTCGGTTGATAAGTATCGCCGGGGGCGAACGGTTCGATCAGCACGATCTTCCAGCCACGAGCCTTGGCTCCGGCCTGAAGTGCCAACGCCAGGCTGGCGCCGACCAGACCGCCACCGATGATTGCCAGATTGACTCGACTCATGCCGCTTGTGCCCGCGCGGCGGCCATCAAGGCTTCGATCTCGGTGACCGTTTTCGGTACGCCTTTGGTCAGGATTTCACAGCCGCTTTTGGTGACCACTACGTCGTCCTCGATGCGCACGCCAATGCCGCGCCATTTCTTCGCTACGTTCTGGTTGCCCGGGGCAATGTAGATGCCCGGTTCCACGGTCAGCGCCATGCCGACTTCCAGCACGCGCCATTCACCGCCGACCTTGTATTCGCCGACATCATGCACATCCATGCCCAGCCAGTGGCCGGCGCGGTGCATGTAAAACGCTTTATAGGCTTCGCTGGCGATCAACTCGTCGACGTCGCCCTGCAACAGGCCCAACTTCACCAACCCGGCAGTAATCACCCGGACCGTGGCTTCGTGGGCTTGATTCCAGTGTTTGTCCGGGGCGATTTCCGCAAACGCAGCTTCTTGCGACGCCAGCACCAACTCGTAGATCGCCTTCTGTTCCGCTGAATACTTGCCGTTGACCGGCCAGGTGCGGGTGATGTCGCTGGCGTAGCAATCGATCTCGCAACCGGCATCGATCAACACCAGATCGCCGTCCTTGAGCACTGCGTCATTCTGCTGGTAATGCAGGATGCAGCTGTTGCGCCCAGCGGCGACGATCGAACCGTAGGCCGGCATTTTCGCCCCGCCCTTGCGGAACTCGTAGTCGAGCTCGGCTTCGAGGCTGAACTCATGCAGCCCGACTCGGCTGGCCTGCATCGCGCGGATGTGTGCCTGGGCGGAAATCCGTGCGGCTTCGCGCATCACTTTCACTTCTGCCGCCGATTTATACAGGCGCATGTCGTGAAGCAGGTGATCCAGAGCAACGAATTCGTTCGGCGGCTGGGCGCCGAGGTGCGCTTTAGAGCGGATCACGTTGATCCAGTCCATCAGGTGCCGGTCGAATTCCGGGTTGCTGCCCATGGCCGAATACACCCGGTCGCGACCTTCGATCAGGCCCGGCAGGATGTCGTCGATGTCGGTGATGGGGAAGGCGTCGTCGGCGCCGAAGTCGCGAATCGCGCCTTCCTGCCCGGCGCGCAAGCCGTCCCACAACTCCCGTTCGGCATTGCGTTCACGGCAGAACAATATGTATTCGCCATGTGAACGCCCAGGCATCAAAACGATGACCGCCTGAGGCTCGGGAAAACCGCTGAGGTACTGGAAGTCGCTGTCTTGACGGTAGACGTGCTCGACGTCGCGGTTGCGGATCGCAACGGCGGCGGCGGGCAGGATGGCGATGCTATTGGGTTCCATCTGCGCCATCAGGGCCTTGCGGCGACGGCTGTATTCCGATTTCGGGATATGAATCATGGGCAGATGGCTTTCCCTGGCACGCGATTAATGCAACGACGGTTTGGCGGCAGCGGGCGCGTCCGGCTTTTTGGTTTCGGTGAACAGCAGCAGCGGCGCGACGCGCAGGTACTCCATCACTTCCATGTAATCGCTTTCGCCGTCGTCGGACTCTTCCAGGGCGTCTTGCACCTGTGAAATAGCCGCCAGATCCTGAAGTACTTCGGTGGCCTCGGTGCTCAGCATGCTGCTGTCACGGCAGTTCAGGCCGAAACCGCTGAGGAAGCCCTGGCACCATTGGCCCAGTGCGGCGGCGCGGTCGGCCAGCGGCTCGTCATCGGTCGGCAGCAGCAGAACGACGGTCACGTCGTCGCCAGTGAGCTCGCCCTTGACCATCTCCTGCAAGCCAATCAAGGCGTTGCGGACATTATCCTGCGGCTCGCTTTCGAGCAGCTCGGCGGCATCAATCAGCCAACCTTCGGCATCGAAACCGGCACCGGCGCAACTGCGGCCGAGCAGCAGGCCATGCAGTTCGGCAGGCGAGGCATTATGACCGCTGGAAGTCAGCAGTTTGGCGAAGGCTTGGTACGGGGAATTCTGAATGGGCATGGGCAGCTAGGCGCCAGACGGCGCTATGTCTAGAATGAAGGCCTTGTATCCTACATCGACAGACTCGCCAAGACTATTAAAGGCTGTCCGCCAGCTATCACCCATCTGACACAATTTCAGTGGACCCAATGGAAGACACCGACCTGCAAGCGCTAATGGCCAGACTCGAACTGCTAATTACCCGCGTCGAGCAACTAAAGAGTCAAAACGGACTCCTATTAGCTCAGGAAAAGACCTGGCGCGAGGAACGCGCTCACCTCATTGAAAAGAACGAAATCGCCCGGCGTAAGGTCGAATCAATGATTTCGCGCCTCAAGGCCCTGGAGCAAGACTCATGAGTTCAAGCAATAGCGTTACCGTGCAGATCCTCGATAAAGAATATTCGATCATCTGCCCCCAGGAAGAGCGCAGCAATCTGGTGAGCGCCGCCCGTTACCTGGACGGCAAAATGCGCGAAATCCGCAGCAGCGGCAAAGTCATCGGCGCCGATCGCATCGCCGTGATGGCCGCCCTGAACATCACGCACGACCTTCTGCACAAGGAAGAACGCCCGGATGTGCAGGCCAGCGGCTCGACCCGCGAGCAGGTTCGCGACCTGCTGGATCGCGTCGATCTGGTGCTCGCAACCGATCCGGACGTCACCAAGGGCTGAAACGCGAAACCGCTTGGGGTATACTCGCATCACTCCCTGGGGTGCTTGCCAGTTGGCGATGTCCCTGAGCCGATTTGCTATACCCTGGAGGTTGCACGTTGGGCTGGTGTGCATGTCCGCTAGACGGAAAGCCTTAAAGCCTACTGCATCTTCCACCTTGAACTTTCGGGTTCAAGGGCTAAGTCGACAGCGGTACATCCGGGGAGCCTGATTCCAGTCCGATGCCGGTTTAAATACCGGCATCGGCTTTTTTACGGGTACGCTTTATGTACCCGCACTGCCGAAGCCCGAATTCATGACCGAACCTGCGCTGCTGCCCCGCCCGCAACTTCGACGCATGCTGCGCAAGGCCCGCCGCGCACTGACACCCAGTCAGCAGCGCCAGGCCGCTCGCGGGCTGTACACGCAATTGGCTCAGCACCCGCTGTTTCGCCGCGCAAAACACATCTCCCTTTATCTACCCACCGACGGTGAAATCGATCCGCGTGTTTTGCTGCGTGCCGCTCAGCGTCGAGGCAAGGCAACGTATCTGCCGGTGCTCAGCGCCTGGCCACGAACCAAAATGGTGTTCCAGCGAATTCGCCCCGGTGAAAAACTCAAACCCAACCGCTTTCGTATTCTCGAACCCCGGCACAACCTCGCCCGGCAACGCAAAGTCTGGGCGCTCGATCTGGTGCTGTTGCCATTGGTGGGGTTTGACGATGTCGGCGGACGCCTGGGCATGGGCGGCGGTTTCTATGATCGAAGCCTGGCGTACCTGGCACGACGTAAAAACTGGCGCAAGCCGACGCTATTGGGGCTGGCCCATGAATGTCAGAAGGTCGAACGATTGGCTCAAGCGAGCTGGGATGTGCCGTTACAGGGAACGGTGACAGACAAGGCGCGGTATTTCGCCGGCTAGACGCCACTGGAATCAGCGGCGTCCGAAGACAGTTTCAGCGTTTGAAGGCCGACGGCTGTTGTTGCTGCGCGATTTCGATCGGAGCGTCGGTCTTGTTGCTCCACAGGCTTTGGGCATAGCCGGTGGTCACGACGCCGAGGCCGAACAAAATAACCAAAATCCATAGTAAATCCGGTTTGCGTTTCATCGATTGCCCCCCAAAGGCACATCAACACGATGACAGCAGCGGTTTCCGTTGTAGGTGTAGGCCGTGCAGCAGCGTCAAGCTTAGAAGGCCGGCATTTTGCGACAACGTGAACCGACACGCAAACGCTGGCGTCAACCGACCGTCGGTTTGTCATAAAATTCCCCGACAACTTGCCCACCCACTTCGCAAGGAGCAAAAACCATGGCTTATTGGCTGATGAAATCCGAGCCCGACGAGCTCTCGATCAAGGGCCTGGAGACGCTTGGCAAGGCGCGCTGGGACGGGGTTCGCAACTACCAGGCACGTAATTTTCTGCGGGCCATGGCGGTGGGCGACGAGTTTTTCTTCTATCACTCCAGCTGCCCCGAACCGGGGATCGCCGGGATCGGAAAAATCGTCGAAGCCGCGTATCCAGACCCGACGGCGCTGGAGCCGGAGAGTCATTACTACGATCCGAAAGCCACGCAAGAGAAAAACGCCTGGAGCGCGATCGATGTCGCGCATGTCGAGACGTTTCCCAAAGTGCTTAAGCTGGATTATCTGAAACAGCAGGCGGCGCTGGCCGAGATGCCGCTGGTGCAGAAAGGCTCGCGACTGTCGGTGATGCCAGTGACGGCCGAGCAGTGGGCTGCTGTTATTGCGTTGCGCTGACGGACGCCAAAAGATCGCAGCCTTCGGCAGCTCCTACTCCGAGCGCGGTTCCCTGTAGGAGCTGCCGAAGGCTGCGATCTTGGCAATCATTCAGACAAACCAAGACTCACTGGATAATGAGGTTGTTGAACAACAGATCCTCAACCACAGGCTTGCCGGTTTCGTCGTTCATGATTTGCTGGGTCTGCTTCAGGGCTTCCTGACGCAGCTTTTCCTTGGCCTCGACGTTGTTCATCGCTTCAGTTGTCTGCTGGGCAAACAACGCCACCAGTTGATTACGAATCAACGGCTCATTGGCTTTCACCAGTTTGGTCGCCTCATCACCGGTCACTCGCAATGCCACATCGGCCTTGTAGACCTTGAGCTTTGGCGTCCCGTCCAGCCCGTAGTTGCCCACGAACGGCGGGCTCAGGGTGATGTAATTGACCTTTGGAGCTGCACCTTCTTTGGCTTCTTCGGCCATCGCTGCCACAGGCAGAGACAGGGCCAGCAACAACATGATCCACGCTTTCACAATTCGCTCCTTATCCGGTTTGCGGCCTAGCATAACGACCCGCCGCTCAAGCACAAGCTTATGGCTGACTATCAGGGCCGGGCATGCTCGTTGACCCATCGACTCACACACCTACACTTATCGGCCATCACTCCCAAAGGAATAGCCCTGATGAAAGCCGTGCTGTGCAAAGCCTTCGGCCCTGCCGAATCGCTGGTGCTGGAAGACGTCGCCAGTCCTGTCGCGAAGAAGAATGAAATCCTGCTGGACGTGCACGCCGCCGGGGTGAATTTCCCGGACACGTTGATCATCGAGGGCAAATATCAGTTCAAGCCGCCCTTCCCGTTTTCTCCAGGCGGCGAAGCGGCTGGCGTGGTCAGCGAAGTAGGCGAAAAGGTCAGCCACCTCAGGGTAGGCGATCGGGTCATGGCGCTGACCGGCTGGGGCAGTTTCGCCGAACAGGTCGCGGTGCCGGGCTACAACGTGCTGCCCATCCCGCCATCGATGGACTTCAACACCGCCGCCGCGTTCAGCATGACTTACGGCACGTCGATGCACGCGCTCAAGCAACGGGGCAACCTGCAACCGGGTGAAACCTTGCTGGTACTCGGCGCTTCCGGCGGTGTCGGTCTGGCCGCCGTGGAAATCGGCAAAGCCATGGGCGCCCGCGTGATCGCCGCCGCCAGCAGCGCCGAAAAACTCGCGGTGGCCAAATCTGCCGGTGCCGATGAGCTGATCAACTACAGCGAAACCAGTCTCAAGGACGAAATCAAGCGCCTGACCGATGGCCAGGGCGCCGACGTGATCTACGATCCGGTGGGTGGCGACCTCTTCGACCAGGCCATCCGCGCCATTGCCTGGAACGGGCGCCTGCTGGTGGTCGGCTTTGCCAGCGGTCGCATCCCCGAACTCCCCGTGAACCTCGCGCTGCTCAAAGGCGCAGCGGTGGTCGGCGTGTTCTGGGGCTCATTCGCCCAGCGCCAGCCTCAAGACAACGCGGCGAACTTCCAGCAATTGTTTGGATGGTTTGCCGAGGGCAAGTTGAAGCCGTTGGTGTCGCAGGTATATCCACTGAGCAAAGCGGCGCAGGCGATCAATGATCTTGGCCAGCGCAAAGCGGTTGGGAAAGTGGTGGTTCAGGTTCGCTGAGCCCAAAGAAGCGGTCTGGACTTCAAATGAAGTTGTTCAGGCCGTTTTTTATTGTCCGGGACTAAAACAACTTCCGAATATCCTCCGGTAGCAAACTCATGTATTTGCGGGCTGGGCTCGCCCGGCAATCCCTGACGATTCTCGGTACCCGCTTATTCAATTTGGCAATTAAGGCCAGACGCTGCTCGTTCTGCAACTGTGTCGTATAAATCACGTTCGACAGATAGGCGCGAGTGTAATCAAACACTTTTGAATCAACCCACGCGTACTCCGGAAAATCGACCAGCGCCTCATTGAGGTCACGACATCTCAGTTGTTTGAGCCACTGGTTGGTATGAATGGGCGTGTCCAGATCCAGTCTGAAAACCATCGGCGCAATCACTTCCTGCTCGTCGGGCATGTCGCCTTCTACCGTCCATGGTTTGAAGCGCCACTGCGCTAGCGCCTTCCGCGTCGCTTCGGCCAGATCAGGATGATCGCTTTGCAAAATGCTCACATTGCTGACCGAGCCATCGGCATTGGCAGTGAACCTGACTCGAACTTCACCTGTTATCCCGGCCCTGAAAAGCGCCCTGGGGTAAATCGGTTTGGGATTGTTTTCCGGGACCAGAAACACTTCCTCGGCCCGAACACCATCCGACACAACCAACAAAAGCACACACGCAAACCACCGCATAACCCCTCCCCTTCACGACCGATATGCCAGACCCGGCATCTGCACAAAGGTTAAAGCTCGGTGATCTGCAACAGAACGCCATGACTTCCCATTCAATCGAAGGACATTTCCCAAAGCCTCGTCCTACCCTGGACCAAAATGCGTCACGTAGACCTGCAAGTAACGTTTCCCACAACGCCCTACATTTATACCTGAGCGACATGTTCATAAAAGAACATGAAATCTCCAGCATTTCCGCTATTTGACCGATGCGAACCGGTGCTATTTTCGGTAACGAAACTGTAACATTCGCATCCGCAGTCAAAACAAGAAATCTGGAGCTCTTGAATGTTTGCTTTCTTTCGTCCTGCCGCACATCAGGCTCCATTGCCTGAAGAAAAAATAGACAACACCTACCGACGCCTTCGCTGGCAGATCTTCGCCGGTATTTTTATCGGCTACGCCGGTTATTACCTGCTGCGCAAAAACTTCTCCCTGGCCATGCCCTATCTGATCGAAGAGGGCTATACCCGCGGTGAGCTGGGCCTGGCGCTGTCGGCTATCGCCATTGCCTACGGCCTGTCCAAGTTCCTGATGGGCATCGTGTCCGACCGTTCCAATCCGCGCTTCTTCCTGCCCTTCGGCCTGTTGGTATCGGCCGGTGTGATGTTCATTTTCGGTTTCGCGCCCTGGGCAACGTCCAGCGTGACCATCATGTTCATCCTGCTCTTTATCAATGGCTGGGCCCAGGGCATGGGCTGGCCACCGAGTGGGCGGACGATGGTGCACTGGTGGTCGCAGAAGGAACGCGGCGGCGTAGTGTCCTTGTGGAACGTGGCGCATAACGTCGGTGGCGGCCTGATCGGCCCGCTGTTCCTGCTCGGCATGGGCCTGTTCAATGACTGGCACGCAGCGTTTTACGTGCCGGCGGCGGTGGCCATGGCGGTGGCGGTGTTTGCCTTCGTCACCATGCGCGATACCCCGCAATCGGTGGGCCTGCCGCCCATCGAGAAGTACAAGAACGACTACCCGGAAGGCTACGACGCCAGCCACGAAGAAGAATTCAGCGCCAAGGAAATCTTCGTCAAATACGTGCTACGCAACAAAATGCTCTGGTACATCGCCCTGGCCAACGTCTTCGTCTACCTGTTGCGCTACGGCGTGCTGGACTGGGCACCGACCTACTTGAAAGAAGCCAAGGGCTTCAACGTGGATAAAACTTCGTGGGCCTACTTCTTCTACGAATGGGCAGGTATTCCGGGCACGCTGTTGTGCGGCTGGATGTCGGACAAGATCTTCCGTGGCAACCGTGGCCTGACCGGCATGGTGTTCATGGCATTGGTGACTGTTGCGACCCTGGTGTACTGGCTCAACCCGGCGGGCAACCCGACAGTCGACATGATCGCGCTCGTCTCGATCGGCTTCCTGATTTACGGCCCGGTGATGCTGATCGGCTTGCAAGCGCTGGAATTGGCACCGAAGAAAGCCGCCGGTACGGCAGCGGGCTTCACGGGCCTGTTCGGTTATCTGGGTGGTTCGGTCGCGGCCAGTGCAGCGATGGGCTACACCGTGGACCACTTCGGCTGGGACGGCGGTTTCGTGCTGCTGATCGGCGCATGCTTACTGGCGATGGCCTTCCTTGCGCCGACGCTGTGGCACAAACAAGTCGCCAGTCAGAGTCGCGAAGCAATCGCCTGATCGGCCTTTGATTTGCAGCGCTTGAGCCGCGCCTCCAGATTCCGGTCTGGCATGGCGTGGCTACGCAGGGCGTGGGCGGTCTGCTCGACATAATCGCGAGTCGTGCCGTAACGCCCGCAAGCGTTTTCGAACACGTGGCTCAGCACGTGATCCGGCAAGTTGCCCGCATAGCTGGGCAGATGCCGCTCCAATACAAACCCCAACGCCTGAACCTGACTTCCGTCTTCAAGACGGCAGTTGAGCCAGTGTGGACGGTAGGACGGGAATGGCATTTCGCGCTGCCAAAGTGCGTAAAGAGACGCTTCAAGTTGTTCTTCAGGCAAGCGATAGGCGAAGCCGCTGCAAGAACCACCGCGATCCAGGCCAAATACCAGCCCAGGCACTTCGGGCGTGCCGCGATGTTCGTGGGACCACAAATACAAACCGCGATGGTAGCCATGCACACGACCGCGCACTCGCTCCACTGCTGCGCATTCGGGACGCCAGATCAGCGAGCCGTAAGCGAACAGCCACACCGGCCCGCCCTTGTGGCGCGCCATCGTCGACTGCATCGAGCTGAGTAATTGTTCGTGCGTGAGCTGCGGCCCCAGATCGAGCCGCGGAGGGTAAGCCAGATTCAAAAAAGCAGATTCAATGGCACTCATGGCGATGAAATTTCGGCCCTGCAATCATTACAAAATATAAGCAACATTCACGTCATAGAACATATAGCAGTAATACTAAAACGAAAAGTGCTAAGAGACGGTCGACCTTCCGGAGCAGCCATAAGCAATCAAATGCAAAAGCTGAAGGCCTGCCCATATACCCTAATATCATTTAGAAAAATTCTTAAATACCGGAATGAAATATACATAAGCATTAGCGCGTCTAGGATAAAGCCCACTTAGGAGAAACTTCCTACACATCCTTCAGTTTTCCCGCCTGTCCGTTGCAGTATGTATGGCGTATAACGGCCACCCACAGGCGCAAGCCAAACTGCCTTACAGGCCTGAACAATGAAAAAACCATGGATTTACGGATTACTTCTGGTGCTTATGGCGCTGCAGTCGCGGGCAGAAGATACCTCCGAGAAAGACACGGGCTCCTGGTATTTGCAGGCCAGCGTCTTTACCAAACACTACTCCGACGACTCCGATCACAATAACAATCAGGAGCTCATCGGCCTTGAGCGTGAGCAAGCGTCCGGTTGGTTGTTTGGTGGCGCAACTTTTCGCAACTCGTTCAGCCAGCGTTCAAATTATGCGTATGCGGGCAAACGCTACGAGAGCGCCGACTATCCCGTGTACTTCAAACTGAGTGGTGGCTTGCTACAAGGTTACAGCGGCAAGTCTAAGGACAAGATCCCCCTGAATCACTTCGGCGTCGCGCCGGTGATCATTCCTTCAATAGGTGCACACTACGGACCGTTGGCAGCCGAGCTGGTGTTGCTCGGCTTCAATGCCGTCATGGTGACGACCGGGGTGCGCTTCTAAAACGGTTCGCCCACCTACGATCGCGGGGCGTAAGCAAATACATCGGCGCGCATTTGATGAGCGTCCATCCCAGCTTCGACCAAAGCATCCAGTGTGCCGTAGACCATGGCCGGAGAGCCGCTGGCGTAGACATGCAAGGATTTCAGATCCGGGAAGTCCTCACACACCGCCTCATGCAACATCCCGCAACGCCCCTGCCAGCCGCATTGATCGCTGACGACTTTATGCAGGAATAGATTGGGCAGTTTCAGCCATTCATCCCAATGTTCGATCTCGTAAAAGTCTTCAGGACGACGCACGCCCCAATACAGATGCACCGGATGTTTGAAGCCCGTGGCACGGCAATGTTCGATCAGGCTATGGATCTGGCCCATGCCGGTGCCCGCGGCAATCAGCACCAGCGGACCGTCCGGCAGTTCCGCCAGATGGGTGTCGCCGAACGGCATTTCGATCCGCACCATCGGGTTGCGTTGCAACTGGTCGATCAAGCTCAGCGCACTGCTTTCGCGCGCCAGTACATGGATTTCCAGATCACGCCCGCCATGCGGTGCCGAGGCCAGGGAGAACGCGGATTTCTCGCCGCTCTCGCGCTCGATCATCAAGTACTGACCGGCGTGATAACGCGGCGACTTGCCGGCTGGCGCTCGCAGTCGCACACGCCAGGTATCGCCGCCGACGTCCCTGCATTCAATGACCTGACACGACAAGCTGCGCACCGGCAATTCTCCCAGCGCGAGCACGCCATCCCACAGCACGATGCAGTCTTCCAGCGGCTCTGCTATGCAAGTGTAGAACTCGCCATGGTCGCGCACACCGCCTTCCTGTTCGACCCGCCCTTCCACCAGCAGTGCGGCGCACACGTGGCAATTGCCGTTTCGACAGCTTTGCGGGCATTCGTAACCCAGACGCCGCGCGCCATCGAGAATCCGCTCGCCGGGCAGAATCTGTAGCACTGCTCCGGAGGGCTGCAAGGTTACACGCATCAATCTATTCCTAACTGATTCCAGATGGCATCGATCCGCTGGGTAACGGCTTCGTCCTTGACGATCACCCGGCCCCACTCGCGAGTGGTTTCGCCCGGCCATTTATGCGTGGCATCGAGCCCCATCTTCGAACCCAGGCCGGAAACCGGCGAGGCGAAGTCCAGGTAATCGATCGGCGTGTTGTCGATCATCACCGTGTCGCGCTTGGGGTCCATGCGCGTGGTGATGGCCCAGATCACGTCGTTCCAGTCGCGTGCGTTGATATCGTCGTCAGTGACGATAACGAACTTGGTGTACATGAACTGTCGCAAAAACGACCAGACACCGAGCATTACCCGCTTGGCATGGCCGGGATACGACTTCTTCATGGTCACGATGGCCATGCGGTACGAGCAGCCTTCGGGCGGCAGGTAGAAGTCGGTGATCTCGGGGAACTGCTTCTGCAGGATCGGCACGAACACTTCGTTCAGCGCCACGCCGAGAATCGCCGGTTCATCCGGTGGACGGCCGGTGTAGGTGCTGTGATAAATCGGTTTGATACGATGGGTGATGCGCTCGACGGTGAACACCGGGAAGCTGTCGACTTCGTTGTAGTAGCCGGTGTGGTCGCCGTATGGACCTTCGTCGGCCATCTCGCCCGGATGGATCACGCCTTCAAGGATGATCTCGGCGGTCGCCGGCACTTGCAGGTCGTTGCCACGGCACTTCACCAGCTCAGTGCGATTGCCGCGCAGCAGACCCGCGAAAGCATATTCGGAAAGGCTGTCCGGCACAGGCGTTACAGCGCCAAGAATGGTCGCCGGGTCGGCGCCGAGCGCCACGGACACCGGGAACGGTTGACCAGGATGCTTCTCGCACCACTCGCGGTAATCCAGCGCGCCGCCACGATGGCTCAGCCAGCGCATGATGACCTTGTTGCGGCCAATCACTTGCTGACGGTAGATACCGAGATTCTGGCGATCCTTGTTCGGCCCTTTGGTGACGGTCAGGCCCCAGGTGATCAGCGGGCCGACGTCGCCCGGCCAGCAGGTCTGCACCGGCAGCATCGCGAGGTCGACGTCGTCGCCTTCGATGACCACTTCCTGGCAGACCGCATCTTTGACCACCTTCGGAGCCATGGCGATGATCTTGCGGAAGATCGGCAGCTTGGACCAGGCATCTTTCAGGCCTTTCGGTGGCTCGGGTTCCTTGAGGAACGCCAGCAGCTTGCCGATCTCGCGCAATTCGCTGACCGCCTCTGCGCCCATGCCCAGCGCCACGCGCTCAGGGGTGCCAAACAGATTGCCGAGCACCGGGATGTCATAACCCGTGGGCTTTTCGAAAAGCAGAGCCGGACCTTTGGCACGCAGGGTGCGGTCGCAGACCTCGGTCATTTCGAGCACTGGGGACACCGGAACCTGGATGCGCTTGAGTTCGCCGCGCTTTTCCAGGCCGCTGATAAAGTCGCGCAAGTCGCGATACTGCATGCGTGAGCCTCGTGTTGGCCGAGCCGTTCGGGGGTGGCAGTTTAGCGCCGAACCCCTCTATTCAGAACCACGAACTGCCGGTTCATCAAAAATCAGATAGCAAAAAGCCGGGTTTCCCCGGCTCTGGTGCCCTGTATGGCTGTCTCTGTTAGTCAACTTCGGCGCCGCAAGCTCATATCCTGCGGCATCCGAATTTGAACTAACGAGACAGCCACACAGGGCACAGCCCTTATCGACTTACTTGCGTTTCATCGACAGGAAGAACTCATCGTTGGTCTTGGTCGTTTTCAGCTTGTCGACCAGGAATTCGATGGCAGCGATTTCGTCCATCGGGTGCAACAGCTTGCGAAGGATCCACATGCGTTGCAACTCGTCGTCGGCAGTCAGCAACTCTTCGCGGCGGGTGCCGGAACGGTTGATGTTGATGGCCGGGAAGACGCGTTTTTCGGCGATACGACGATCCAGCGGCAGTTCCATGTTGCCCGTGCCTTTGAATTCTTCGTAGATCACTTCGTCCATCTTCGAGCCGGTTTCAACCAGCGCGGTGGCGATGATGGTCAGCGAACCGCCTTCTTCGATGTTCCGCGCGGCGCCGAAGAAACGTTTCGGTTTCTCCAGGGCGTGGGCATCGACACCACCGGTGAGTACTTTGCCGGAGCTCGGGATCACGGTGTTGTAGGCGCGAGCCAGACGGGTGATGGAGTCGAGCAGGATCACCACGTCCTTCTTGTGTTCGACCAGGCGCTTGGCCTTCTCGATCACCATTTCGGCAACCTGCACGTGGCGGGTTGGCGGTTCATCGAACGTCGAGGCAACCACTTCGCCGCGCACAGTGCGCTGCATTTCGGTCACTTCTTCCGGACGTTCGTCGATCAGCAATACGATCAGATGAACTTCAGGATTGTTACGCGCGATGTTGGCTGCGATGTTCTGCAGCATGATGGTTTTACCGGCTTTCGGCGGTGCAACGATCAGACCGCGCTGGCCTTTGCCGATTGGGGCGCACAGGTCGATGACACGACCGGTCAAGTCTTCGGTGGAACCGTTGCCGGCTTCCATCTTCATGCGCACGGTCGGGAACAGCGGGGTCAGGTTCTCGAAGAGAATCTTGTTTTTCGCGTTCTCGGGACGATCGTAGTTGATCGTGTCGACCTTGAGCAGCGCGAAATAACGCTCGCCTTCCTTTGGGGGACGGATCTTGCCAACGATGGTGTCACCGGTGCGCAAGTTAAAGCGACGGATCTGACTCGGCGAGACGTAGATATCGTCTGGGCCGGCGAGATAGGAAGCGTCAGCGGAGCGAAGGAAGCCGAAGCCGTCCTGGAGAATCTCCAGCACGCCATCACCGGAGATTTCCTCGCCGCTTTTAGCGTGCTTTTTGAGCAGGGAGAAAATCACGTCCTGCTTGCGCGAACGGGCCATATTTTCTATGCCCATCTGTTCGGCCAATTCGAGCAGTTCGGTAATCGGCTTTTGCTTGAGTTCAGTCAGATTCATATAGGAATGACGTAATCATTTATGGAGGGGGGGAAATTAAGCTTTTGGCTTAATGAGGCCGCGCCGCAGAGAAGGCGACAGGATCGCGTACTTATTCGAAAAGGAGTGCGTCGGCGACGGCTAGCAGGGGGCAGTGGAGAAACCAGTGCGGGGCCGAATGTACCACCTGAGTTTCGGAGCGTCTAGCCCTCAATAACGAAAAGGCCCCGCGATGTGCGGGGCCTTTTTGATGACGCTTTAAACGACGCTTAGATGTTGGCGTCGAGGAAGGCAGCCAGTTGCGACTTCGACAGCGCGCCAACCTTGGTGGCTTCAACGTTGCCGTTCTTGAACAGCATCAGAGTCGGGATACCACGCACGCCATGCTTGGCCGGAGTTTCCTGGTTTTCGTCGATGTTCAGTTTGGCAACGGTCAGCTTGCCTTTGTAGGTTTCAGCAATTTCGTCCAGAACAGGAGCGATCATTTTGCAAGGGCCGCACCATTCAGCCCAGTAGTCGACCAGTACAGCGCCTTCGGCCTTGAGGACGTCGACGTCGAAGCTAGCGTCGGTGACGTGTTTAATAAGATCGCTGCTCATGGAAGTCTCCAGGTTGTAAGCAAAAAAACGTGGCCCATCATAGCCGCCCTTCCCTCGTTCAGGAAGGTGCAGATGATTGAGTCTCGCTATGGTGCCGCATGAGTTTGGGTATAGCCCAAGTCACGAGGTGGCGGGAGCGACGAAGGCAATTCCTGTGCGCAGTGCCGCGTTACGCACATGTTCGTGCATGGCCTTCTGCGCTGCGCCGGACGCCCGCCGGGCCAGTGCGCGGAGGATTTTGCGGTGTTCCTGCCAGGTTTCCATGGCCCGCTCTGCCCGGATGAACGGTAGTTTCTGGCTCTCTAGAAAAATGTCGGCGCTGGCCGTCAGAATGCTCAGCATCGCCTGATTGCCGCTCGCCAGCAGGATGCGCCGGTGAAACTCGAAATCCAGTCGCGCCGCGGCCTCGAAGTCGCCGGCCTTCAATTCGATGCGCATGGCGGCGACGTTATCTTCCAGTGCATCGAGCTCGTGAGTACTCAGGGTCACCGCCGCTAAACCAGCAGCGAAGCCTTCCAGGGCATAGCGCAACTGGAAGATGTCCAGCGGCGAGGCCTGGGCCGCGAACGGCCAACTCAGCCCCGCATCGCATCGCGGCAAATCAACCGGCGACTGCACGAACACGCCTTTGCCCGGCTGGATGCTGATCACGCCCAGCGCACTCAGCGACGACAACGCCTCTCTCAGCGACGCCCGACTGACCCCTAATTGCACCGCCAAATCCCGTTGCGAGGGCAAGGCATCGCCCGGCCCGAAACCTTGCTCGGTGATTAGTTTGCGGATGGCTTGCAACGCCACTTCAGGTACGGCTCGGGAGATCGAGTTCATGGTTTTTCAGAGAAACCGGGCTAATGAGCGGCTAGTTGTAAAGCTATTCGCGACGCCCGGCAAGTCGTGCCCCATGGGGGTTCGGCGAATTCCAGCGATGCGCTATCGGGGTGCGAAACCGCGCACGACTGTTCAGACCAGTAAGACCGAGTAACACCAGCAAAACCGTGGCCTTGCGCCCCCAAAACCCGATGTTGGCATGGCCCGTGCTCTGTCGATCCGCAGAATTCACTTCTCGCCGATTCGGAGATTTGCCATGACCCAGCGTTACAGCGCCCTCCTCGCAGCCCTGTTTGCCAGCCTGATGCTGAGCCAGGCGCCCGCCCACGCCGACGGTCTGGAGGATGTGGTCAAGCGCGGCGTCCTCAAGGTTGCCGTGCCTCAGGACTTCCCGCCCTTCGGCTCGGTCGGCCCGGACATGAAACCGCGCGGCCTGGACATCGATACGGCAAAACTGCTGGCCGACCAACTCAAGGTCAAACTCGAGCTGACGCCGGTCAACAGCACCAACCGCATTCCGTTCCTGACCACCGGCAAGGTCGATCTGGTGATCTCCAGCCTCGGCAAGAACCCCGAGCGCGAGAAGGTCATCGATTTCTCCCGTGCCTACGCGCCGTTCTACCTTGCCGTTTTCGGTCCGCCAGACGCCAGCATCAAAAGCCTGGACGACCTCAAGGGCAAAACCATCAGCGTCACCCGGGGTGCCATCGAAGACATCGAGTTGACCAAAGTCGCGCCCGAAGGCGTGAACATCAAGCGCTTCGAAGACAACAACTCGACCATCGCCGCTTACCTCGCCGGGCAAGTTGATCTGATCGCCAGCGGCAATGTGGTGATGGTGACCATCAGCGAGCGCAACCCGAAACGCATTCCGGCGCTGAAAGTGAAGCTCAAGGATTCGCCGGTCTACGTCGGCGTGAACAAAAACGAGCCGGCGCTGCTGGACAAGGTCAACCAGATCCTCGCCACCGCCAAGACCGACGGCGCGCTGGAGAAGAACTCCCGTACCTGGCTCAAAGAGCCGCTGCCGGCCGATCTCTGATCGTCGTTGCGGAGACTGAACATGGCTTATCAGTTCGATTTCATACCGGTGGTGCAAAACACCGACCTGCTGCTGCGCGGTGCGCTGTTCACCCTTGAACTGACGGCCATCGGCGCGGTGCTCGGGGTGGGTCTGGGCACCGTCGGGGCGCTGGTGCGGGCGTGGAACATCCGCCCGTTCGCCGGCATTTTTGGGGTCTACGTCGAGTTGATCCGCAACACGCCATTTTTGGTGCAGTTGTTTTTCATCTTCTTCGGCCTGCCGTCACTGGGTGTGCAGATTTCGGAATGGCAGGCGGCGGTGCTGGCGATGGTGATCAACCTCGGCGCCTATTCCACTGAGATCATCCGCGCCGGCATCCAAGCAATCCCTCGAGGACAGCTTGAAGCCGCTGCGGCGCTGGCAATGACGCGCTTCGAAGCCTTTCGCCACGTGGTGCTGCTGCCGGCGCTGGGCAAGGTTTGGCCGGCATTGAGCAGCCAGATCATCATCGTGATGCTGGGTTCGGCGGTCTGCTCGCAGATCGCCACCGAAGAGCTGAGCTTCGCCGCCAACTTCATTCAGTCGCGCAACTTCCGCGCCTTTGAAACCTATGCGCTGACCACGCTGGTCTACCTGTGCATGGCGCTAATGATCCGCCAATTGCTGAACTGGATTGGTCGCCGCTACATATCCCGGAGCAGCCAATGAGCGATTTCACATTCTGGGACGTCGTACGCAACCTGCTCACCGGCCTGCAATGGACCCTGGCGCTGTCGCTGGTGGCGTTTATCGGTGGCGGACTGATCGGTTTGTTGATCATGGTCATGCGCATCTCGAAGAAATCCCTGCCGCGCAGCTTCGCACGCACCTACATCGAGCTGTTCCAGGGCTCGCCGCTGTTGATGCAGCTGTTTCTGGTGTTCTTCGGTGTGGCGTTGGCCGGGGTGGAGATTTCGCCGTGGATGGCCGCGGCGATTGCCCTGACGCTGTTCACCAGCGCCTACCTGGCGGAGATCTGGCGTGGTTGCGTCGAATCAATTCCCAACGGCCAGTGGGAAGCCTCGTCGAGCCTGGCGCTGAACCCGCTGGAGCAACTGCGCTACGTGATCCTGCCGCAAGCGCTTCGAATCGCCGTGGCGCTGACCGTGGGCTTCTCCGTGCAAGTGGTCAAAGGCACCGCCGTCACCTCGATCATCGGCTTCACCGAACTGACCAAGACCGGCGGCATGCTCGCCAACGCGACCTTTGAACCGTTCATGGTCTACGGCCTCGTGGCCCTCGGTTACTTCCTGCTCTGCTACCCCTTGTCCCTCAGTGCGCGCTATCTGGAAAGGAGACTGCATGCCTCTGCTTAGAATTTCGGCCCTGCATAAATATTACGGCGACCACCATGTGCTCAAAGGCATCGACCTGAGCGTCGAGGAAGGCCAGGTGGTGGCGATCATCGGCCGCAGCGGCTCGGGCAAATCCACCTTGTTGCGCACCCTCAATGGCCTGGAATCGATCAACGACGGCGTGATTGAAGTCGACGGCGAATACCTCGACGCCGCTCGTGCCGATCTGCGCAGCTTGCGACAGAAAGTCGGGATGGTGTTTCAGCAGTTCAACCTGTTCCCGCACCTGACGGTCGGCGAGAACGTGATGCTCGCGCCGCAAGTGGTGCAGAAAGTGCCAAAAGCCAAAGCGGCCGAACTGGCGCGAGAGATGTTGGAACGGGTCGGGCTGGGGGAAAAATTCGATGCCTTTCCGGATCGCTTGTCTGGCGGGCAGCAACAGCGGGTGGCGATTGCCCGGGCGCTGGCGATGTCGCCGAAGGTCTTGCTGTGCGATGAGATTACCTCGGCGCTGGACCCGGAACTGGTCAATGAAGTGCTGAGCGTGGTCCGGCAACTGGCCAAGGAAGGGATGACGTTGATTATGGTCACCCATGAGATGCGCTTTGCCCGGGAGGTTGGGGATAAGTTGGTGTTCATGCATCAGGGCAAGGTGCATGAGGTCGGGAATCCGAAGATTCTGTTCGCGAATCCGCAGACGGCGGAGCTGGCGAATTTTATCGGGACGGTTGAGGCGGCGGGCTGATCGATCTTCGGCGCCTGCGAGGCAGCTTTCGCGAGCAAGCCCGCTCCCACAGTTGACCGCGTTCTTACTGAGGTACTCGGTTGAATGTGGGAGCGGGCTTGCTCGCGAAGGGGCCATCAGCAACACCGCAAATATTCCCGCGGTAAAAGATCGCAGCCTTCGGCAGCTCCTACGCGTTGGCGGCAGCGTTTGATCGTGGCACGATGTCGAGGTTATCGACCGAGACCCCCTGACCATGCCGCAATCCCAAGCCAAGAATCTGTCCCTGATCGCCGCAATCGACCTGGGCTCCAACAGCTTTCACATGGTCGTGGCCAAGGCCCAGAACGGCGAAATCCGTATTCTCGAGCGTCTCGGGGAGAAGGTTCAGCTGGCCGCAGGCATCGACGATGAGCGCCAGCTCAGTGAAGAATCCATGCAACGCGGGCTCGATTGCCTTAAGCGTTTTGCCCAACTGATCAACGGTATGCCGCCCGGCGCCGTGCGGATCGTCGGCACCAACGCCCTGCGTGAAGCCCGTAACCGTGGCGAATTTATCCGCCGCGCTGAAGAAATCCTTGGCCACCCGGTGGAAGTCATCTCCGGTCGTGAAGAAGCACGCCTGATTTACCTCGGCGTTTCCCACACCCTCGCCGACACCCCGGGCAAACGCCTGGTGGCCGACATCGGCGGCGGCAGTACCGAATTCATCATCGGCCAGCGCTTTGAACCGCTGCTGCGAGAAAGCCTGCAAATGGGCTGCGTCAGCTACACCCAGCGTTATTTCAAGGACGGCAAGATCACCCCGGCCCGCTACGCCCAGGCGTACACCGCGGCGCGGCTGGAGATCATGAGCATCGAACACGCCCTTCACCGCCTGACCTGGGATGAAGCCATCGGCTCCTCGGGCACCATTCGCGCCATCGGTCTGGCGCTCAAGGCGGGCGGACACGGCACCGGCGAGGTCAATGCCGAAGGCCTGGCCTGGCTCAAACGCAAGCTGTTCAAACTCGGCGACGTCGAGAAGATCGATTTCGAAGGCATCAAGCCCGACCGCCGGGCGATCTTCCCTGCCGGCCTGGCGATTCTCGAAGCGATCTTCGACGCGCTCGAGCTGCAACGCATGGACCACTGTGAAGGCGCCCTGCGCGAAGGCGTGCTCTATGACCTGTTGGGCCGTCATCATCACGAAGACGTCCGTGAGCGCACCCTCAGCTCGTTGATGGAGCGCTATCACGTCGATCTGGAACAAGCGGTGCGCGTTGAGCGCAAGGCGTTGCATGCTTTCGATCAAGTGGCTGAGGATTGGGAGCTGGATGACGGCGTCTGGCGCGAATTGCTCGGCTGGGCAGCCAAGGTCCATGAAGTGGGCCTGGACATCGCTCACTATCACTACCACAAGCACGGCGCCTACCTGATCGAGCACTCGGACCTGGCCGGGTTCTCCCGCGAAGATCAACTGATGCTCGCGCTACTGGTGCGTGGCCACCGACGCAATATTCCCCGGGACAAGTTTGCCGACTTCGGAGATGAAGGCATCAAGCTGATTCGCCTGTGCGTGCTGCTGCGCTTTGCGATTCTGTTCCATCACATCCGCGGCACCCAGGAAATGCCCCAGGTCGTCCTACAGGCCAATGGCGACAGCCTGGATGTGTTGTTCCCGGAAAACTGGCTGGACGAAAACCAGCTGACTCAGGCTGACTTCGGCCTGGAAGCGGAGTGGCTGACCCGCGTCGGCTTTGTGCTTAACGTTCGCTGAAATTGAAAAAGGCCTTCTTCGGAAGGCCTTTTTTGTGCCCGCAATTCAGCAGACGACGCAATCCCCATGTGGGAGCGGGCTTGCTCGCGAATGCAGTGTGTCAGTCGACATCAGTATTGACTGACACTCCGCTTTCGCGAGCAAGCCCGCTCCCACAGGTTTTGCGTATTAACGCACGGTCAGAATCGGGCTGCCCAAACGTTCCAGCAAAGTCGCCTGGGCGCTACGCGGGTTCTGGTTACCCGTCGGCGTGTTGCGGATGTAACGGCCGTCCGCCTGCAGGCTCCAGCTGTGAGTATTATCGGTGAGATAAAGCTCCAGCTCTTTCTTGACCCGCATGATCAGCTTCTTGCCCTCGACCGGGAAGCAAGTCTCGACGCGCTTGTCGAGGTTGCGCTCCATCCAGTCGGCACTGGACAGGAACATCTGCTCTTCGCCGCCATTGAGGAAGTAGAAGACCCGGGTGTGCTCCAGGAAGCGACCGATGATCGAGCGCACGTGAATATTGTGGGAAACCCCGGCAATGCCCGGACGCAGGCAGCACATGCCGCGCACCACCAGATCGATACGCACCCCGGACTGACTGGCCTTGTACAGCGCGCGGATGATCTTCGGATCGGTCAGCGAGTTGAACTTGGCGATGATGTGCGCCGGTTTGCCATCGAGGGCGAACTGGGTCTCCCGGGCAATCATGTCGAGCATGCCCTTCTTCAACGTGAACGGCGCGTGCAGCAGCTTCTTCATGCGCAGGGTTTTACCCATGCCGATCAGTTGACTGAACAGTTTCCCAACGTCTTCACACAAGGCGTCATCCGAGGTCAGCAAGCTGTAGTCGGTGTACAGACGGGCGTTGGCCGCGTGGTAGTTGCCGGTACCCAAGTGGGCGTAACGGACAATCTCGCCAGCCTCACGACGCAAGATCAGCATCATCTTGGCGTGGGTCTTGAAACCGACCACGCCGTAAATTACCACCGCACCGGCCGCTTGCAGACGGCTGGCCAGTTGCAGGTTGGACTCTTCGTCGAACCGCGCACGCAACTCGATCACCGCAGTGACTTCCTTGCCGTTACGCGCAGCATCAACCAGCGCATCGACGATTTCCGAGTTGGCGCCGGAGCGGTACAGGGTCTGACGGACCGCCAATACATGCGGGTCCTTGGCAGCCTGGCGCAGCAGGTCGACCACCGGGGTGAATGACTCGAACGGGTGCAGCAACAGGATGTCCTGCTTGCTGATCACGCTGAAGATGTTCTCGCTGTTCTGCAGCAGTTTCGGGATCTGTGGGGTGAACGGCGTGTATTGCAGCGCTCGCTGACTGTCCAGACCGGTGATGCTGAACAGGCGGGTCAGGTTGACCGGACCGTTGACCTGATACAGCTCGGTCTCGTGCAGGTTGAACTGCTTGAGCAAGTAGTCGGACAGGTGTTTCGGGCAGGTGTCAGCGACTTCCAGACGCACCGCGTCACCGTAGCGACGCGAGAACAACTCGCCGCGCAGGGCGCGGGCTAGGTCTTCTACATCTTCGGTGTCGACGGCGAGGTCGGCGTTTCGGGTCAGACGGAACTGGTAGCAGCCCTTGACCTTCATGCCCTGGAACAGGTCATCGGCGTGAGCGTGGATCATCGACGACAGGAACACGTAGTTGTCGCCCGAGCCGCCCACTTCTTCCGGCAGCTTGATGACGCGCGGCAGCAAACGTGGCGCCGGGATGATCGCCAGACCGGAATCGCGGCCAAAGGCATCGATACCTTCGAGCTCGACGATGAAGTTCAAGCTCTTGTTGACCAGCAACGGGAACGGGTGCGTCGGGTCGAGGCCGATCGGGGTAATGATCGGCGCGATCTCGTCGCGGAAATAGCGGCGCACCCAGGTTTTGATCTTGGTGGTCCAGTGACGCCGGCGGATGAAGCGAACCTGATGCTTTTCCAGTTCCGGCAACAGAATGTCGTTGAGGATCGCGTACTGGCGGTCGACGTGACCGTGCACCAGTTCGCTGATGCGAGCCAGGGCCTGGTGCGGTTGCAGGCCATCGGCGCCAGCCTGTTCACGGGCGAAGGTGATCTGCTTCTTCAGGCCGGCCACACGAATTTCGAAGAACTCGTCCAGGTTGCTGGAGAAGATCAGCAGAAACTTCAGCCGCTCCAGCAACGGGTAGGACTCATCCAGCGCCTGCTCCAGCACGCGGATGTTGAACTGCAGTTGCGAGAGCTCGCGATGGATGTACAGGCTGCTGTCATCCAGGCCGGGAATGGCAATCGCTGGCGCCGCTATTGCGGTCTCGGCCACCACCGCGGATGGAGCAGGCTCCAGTTCCGGCGGGGTTTCGGCGATTTGCTCCACCACAGGTTGAGCATCTTTTACGGCAACTTCAGTGAGTCCTTCGGTATTCATCGAATGTTCCTGGGAGGGCTATTTTTGCTCTCGTAACAATTGAGCGGCACGGACGGCAAAGTAAGTCAGGATGCCATCAGCGCCTGCACGTTTAAAAGCGGTCAGGGATTCGAGGATAACCCCTTCGCTCAACCAGCCATTCTGGATCGCCGCCATGTGCATGGCATATTCACCGCTGACCTGATAAACAAAGGTCGGCACTTTAAATTCTTCTTTGACCCGGTAGAGGATGTCCAGATACGGCATGCCTGGCTTGACCATGACCATGTCCGCGCCTTCTGACAAGTCCGCCGCCACTTCGTGCAGGGCTTCGTTGCTGTTGGCCGGGTCCATCTGATAGGAGGCCTTGTTGGCCTTGCCCAGGTTCAGCGCCGAACCGACCGCATCGCGGAACGGGCCGTAATAGGCGCTGGCGTACTTCGCCGAGTAGGCCATGATCCGCACGTTGACGTGATCGGCCAGTTCAAGCGCTTCGCGGATCGCCTGGATGCGACCGTCCATCATGTCCGACGGGGCCACCACCTGAGCGCCGGCTTCGGCGTGGGACAGCGCCTGCTTGACCAGTGCGTCGACGGTGATGTCGTTCTGCACGTAGCCTTCTTCGTCGAGGATACCGTCCTGCCCGTGGGTGGTGAACGGGTCCAGGGCGACGTCAGTGATCACACCCAGTTCAGGAAACTGCGCCCGCAATGCGCGGGTGGCGCGCTGGGCAATCCCGTTCGGGTTCCAGGCTTCGGCGGCGTCCAGGGACTTGAGCTCCGGCGGCGTCACCGGGAACAACGCCAAGGCCGGAATCCCCAGCTCGACCCACCTGGCCGCTTCTTCAAGCAACAGATCGATGGTCAGGCGCTCGACGCCTGGCATCGACGCCACCGCTTCGCGACGGTTTTCACCGTCCAGCACGAACACCGGCAGGATCAGATCGTCGACGGTCAGAACGTTTTCACGGACCAGTCGACGCGAAAAATCATCACGGCGATTGCGACGCAGGCGGGTTGCAGGAAACAAACGGTTGGCGGGGGTAAAGCTCACGGCAGACTCCTGAGCCCGCACTGGCGGGCGAGCGTGACAGTTATAAGCGGGCATTATGACGAACAGATGACAGTTGTGCTTAGCCCTGTGACACGCAGCCGCATTCCATTGTCCTTGTAGGAAATGTTCACGTCGAGACACATTTGGACACTTTCATGAATGTTCCCGAAGGGTTAGGCTGCGCGTTCATTTCGCCAGCATCCAGACAATGCTCCAACAATTTCTTCAGGAATTCGGCTACTTCGCCCTCTTTCTCGGCACGTTTTTCGAAGGCGAAACCATTCTGGTGCTCGCAGGCTTCCTCGCGTTCCGCGGATACATGGACCTCAAAGTGGTCATGATCGTGGCGTTCCTCGGCAGTTATGCCGGTGATCAGCTCTGGTATTTCCTGGGGCGCAAGCACGGCCGCAAGTTGCTGGCGCGCAAACCGCGCTGGCAAATGATGGGTGATCGGGCACTGGAACACATCCGCAAGCACCCGGACATCTGGGTGCTGAGCTTCCGCTTTGTCTATGGCCTGCGCACGGTGATGCCGGTGGCGATCGGCCTGTCGGGCTATCCGCCAGGACGTTATCTGCTGCTCAACGGGATTGGTGCCGCGATCTGGGCCGCGGCACTGGCTGCTGCCGCTTATCACTTCGGGGCGGTGCTCGAAGGCCTGCTTGGCAGCGTCAAGAAGTACGAGCTGTGGGTGCTCGGCGCCCTACTGATACTTGGTTTTTTCCTGTGGTTGCGCCGACGCTTCAAGAACGCCCGTCTGGCGAAGAAGATCTACGCCGACGAGCAGGCTGAACTGGCCAAATCTGCCGAGACTAAGACGCCAGGCGAGTGAAACGGTTTCTGCAACAGTAGAGACCGATTCCGCTGAGCAGGCTGTAACTCAGCAGGCCGACCCAGCCTGCCGCGCTGGCAGGCCACAGTCCAACGACCGGCGCCAGCCACACCAGCGGCACATTCGACGCCAGGCGCAGCAGCTCCAGCTTCAGCGCCCACGGACGATTCTCCAGGGCCACGCCCAACGTAAACAAACCCAACGCCACGGCACTCCAGCCGAGCACCAGCGCGGCGGTTGGCAACCTGTGCTCCAGGTTCATCAAATAGCTACCCAGCGCGATGTAGACGCAGAACTGCAACACGACATACAAATGCTGACGCCCGTCCAGCGGCACTTCGAATTTACGGAACTGACTCAGGTCTGGCTTGTTCATCGGGTACCTGGCCGCCACGTCCGCCGGCCGCCAACCGGTGCGCATGAACCAGATGCGCAGCTTGTCCCATTTGCTTTGCGCACGCCGCGCGTCATCCCACAGCTGCGCGTAGAACTGCACGTTCGCCCACACCGGATTCCAGCTCGCGAGCGGCGTAGTGACACCGAAAATCACCGGTTCGTTATCGTCCTCTTCCTGGAACGAGCCGAATAGACGGTCCCAAATAATGAACACCCCGCCGTAGTTACGATCCATGTAGAGAGCGTTCTGTGCATGGTGAGCCCGATGATTGGACGGCGTGACGAAGAACCACTCGAACCAGCCGAGCTTGGGAATGTGTTTGGTATGCACCCAGAATTGGTACAGCAAGTTCAGCGAGGCGACGCTTATGAACACCAGCAGCGGCACGCCGAGCACGGCCATCGGCAGGTAGAAGATCCAGCTCAACAGGAAGCCGGTACTGGTCTGGCGCAACGCCGTGGACAGGTTGTAATCCTCGCTCTGGTGATGCACCGAGTGCGCTGCCCAGAGGATGTTGCGTTCGTGGCCCATGCGATGCAGCCAGTAGTAGCAGAAGTCGTAGAGGACAAAGGCGAAAATCCAGACCCAAACGCTGTCGGCGGAGAGTTCAAACAGCGCCAGGTGCTTGAGGGCAAATGCATACGTCACCAGGCCGACGCCTTTGGTCAACAGGCCGGTGGTGGTCGACAGCACGCCGGTGCTCATGCTGTTGATCGCGTCAGCCACACGATAATTGCTCACTCCGCGCCAACGGTCGGCCAGCAGTTCGACGGCAATCAGCACAAAGAAAAACGGCACCGCATACAGAATGAAGTCCATGACGCGCCCTGATCGGAATCTTGAGGACAGATCCTATGTGTAGCCGCGAATTAACCCTATGGCAACGAGTGACAAATTAGTGGACATTTAACGCCATGAATCTGGAGAAAAGCCCATGAGCAAAAAAATTGCAGTGATCCTATCCGGCTGTGGCGTGTACGACGGCGCCGAGATCCACGAAAGCGTGATCACCCTGCTGCGCCTGGACCAGCGGGGGGCTCAGGTGCAGTGTTTCGCACCTAACATCGCGCAGCTACATGTGATCAATCACCTGACCGGCGAAGAAATGCCCGAGTCGCGCAACGTACTGGTGGAATCGGCGCGGATCGCCCGAGGCAACATCAAGGATATCCGCGAAGCCAACGCCGAAGACTTCGATGCGCTGATTGTTCCGGGCGGTTTCGGGGCAGCCAAGAACCTGTCGAACTTCGCCGTCGAAGGCGCCGGCTGCACCGTGCAACCGGAAGTCCTGGCGCTGGCTGAAGCCTTTGCCGAGGCCCGCAAACCGGTCGGGCTGATCTGCATCTCACCGGCGCTCGCGGCGAAGATCTATGGACCGGGCGTGACCTGCACCATCGGCAACGACGCCGATACTGCTGCCGCCATGAACAAGATGGGCGCTACACACGCAGACTGCGCGGTAACTGACATCGTTGAAGACAAAGCACGCAAACTGGTCAGCACCCCGGCGTACATGCTGGCGCAGAGCATCAGTGAAGCGGCTTCGGGCATCAACAAACTGGTCGACCGGGTACTCGAACTGACCCACGAAAACGACGCCTGACCCGATTTAATGTGGGAGCGGCGGTGCGACGATTCGACTTGCTCGCGAATGCGGTGTATCAGTCGACATCAATGCTGAATGACACACCGCCATTCGCGAGCAAGTCGAATCGTCGCACCGCCGCTCCCACATTGAACTGGGCAAGGCTCAGGCTTTTCGGGAAAGTCGCGTGAGGATCCGGTCCAGCGCATTGGCAAACGCCTGCTTCTCACGCTCACCAAACGGCGCCGGCCCGCCGCTCATCTGCCCCTGTTCACGCAAATCGGTGAACAGGTTACGCACCGCCAATCGATCGCCCATGTTCTGCGCATCGAACTCTTTGCCCCGTGGATCCAGCGCCGCAACGCCCTTTTTCACCAGACGGTCGGCCAGCGGCACATCGCTGCAGATCACCAATTCGCCGGGGACCGCGTATTCCACCAGATAGTCGTCGGCGGCATCCGGACCACTCGGCACCACGATCAGCTTCACAAGGGCCAAGCCCGGCTTGATCTGCGGCTGTCCGGCCACCAACACCACTTCGAACTGGCGCTTGAGGGCGAACTTCACCACCAGATCCTTGGCCGCCCGCGGGCAGGCGTCGGCATCGATCCACACACGCATTGTGTTTTCCTCTGTTGAAAAGCATCGCGGGCAAGTCGGATCGCCGCACCGCCGCTCCCACAAGGTTAGCGCTAAACCTGTGGGAGCGAGCTTGCTCGCGATTGTGAGCGCAGCGAATGCTTTTAAGAAACCTGCACCCGACGCTTCTCAGCCAGCCGACTACGGCTATACAGCACGATGATCGCGATAATCGCCACCGCCTGCGCAGTCAGCGAATACGCATCCGCATGAATCCCCAGCCAGTCGAAGTCAAAGAACGGCACAGGCCGGGTGCCGAAAATCCCGGCTTCCTGCAACGCCTTCACGCCATGCCCGGCAAACACCACCGACAACGCACACAGCAGGCCGGCGTTGATACTGAAAAACAGCGACAGCGGCAGCTTCGCCGAGCCACGCAGAATCACCCAAGCCAGACCGACCAGCAACACCAACGCCGTCGCACCACCTGCCAGTACCGCGTTATGGCCCGCTGGACCTGCCTGCAGCCACAAGGTCTCGTAGAACAAAATCACTTCAAACAGCTCGCGATACACCGAGAAGAACGCCAACGTCGCAAACCCGAAACGCCCACCGCCACCCACCAGGCTGCTCTTGATGTAATCCTGCCAGGCCGCCGCGTGACGACGGTCATGCATCCACACGCCGAGCCAAAGCACCATGACGCTGGCAAACAACGCCGTCGCACCTTCCAGCAATTCGCGTTGCGAGCCGCTGACATCGATCACATACGCCGCCAACGCCCAAGTCCCGAGACCGGCCAGCAGCGCCAGACCCCAGCCGACGTTGACGCTGCGTACCGCCGATTGCTGGCCGGTGTTTCGCAGGAACGCGAGAACTGCCGCCAGCACCAGAATCGCTTCCAGACCTTCACGCAACAGAATCAACAAACCGGAGATGTAGCTCAAAGACCAGCTCAAGCCATCGCTGCCCAGCAGGCCGGCAGACGTCTTCAACTTGGCCTTGGCCGCGTCCAGACGCTGCTGGACCTGAGCCACCGGCAAACCGTCCTGCAACGACTGACGGTAAGCCATCAGCGATTTTTCAGTGTCTTTGCGCACGTTGGCATCGACATTATCCAGAGAACTTTCGACCAGTTCGAAACCTTCCAGATACGCCGCCACCGACAGGTCATAGGCCTGATCGTGATCACCCGTACGATAAGCAGCGATGCTCTTGTCCAGCGTTGCGGCGGTGTAGTCGAGCAACTGCGCCGGGCCACGCTTGACCTGCGGCGGTTGCGCTCGCTGCTCACGGAAGGTCGCCGCAGCTTGCGGCCCCTCGGCAACCTGCACTTCTGCGGGAGTCTGACGGGCCAGGTCGGCGATGTTGTAGGTCTTTTCGGATTTTGCAGCAGCCGGATCGGCGCTGAAGCTGGCGATGTAGGTCGCCAGGTCCCAACGCTGACGATCGTCCAGCTGATCGGCGAAGGCTGGCATGTCGGTGCCTTCGACGCCGAGGCCCAAGGTGCTGTAGATCGCGTAGAGGCTCAGGTGATCCAGCCGCGCCGCATCACGCAGATTGGACGGCGGCGGCGTCAGACCGACACCCGCCGGACCATCCCCGGCACCCGCGTCGCCGTGGCAAACCGAACAATGCTGAGCGTACAGCGGCGCACCACGGGTCGGATCCGGCGTAATGATCGGTGCCTGGGTGACTTCATAGGTCACGGCCAACTTGGCGCCGAGTTGCCGTGCCTGACGGCCGACATCCGCGCCGTCCTGACGCGCAGTGATCGCGTTGCGCACCGTGCTGACGTCCTGCTCCAGCCCGGCTTTTTCCGGTTTGGCCGGCATCGCGGCGATCAAGCCTTGCAGCGCCTTGATGGATGCCAACTGCTCTTGGTACTCGGACTCATTAATGACCTTGCCCGCTTGCACCGTTTCCGGGTAATCCGCGCCGATGTAATCGAGCAAATGCAGCGCTTGCGGCGCGCCTTCCACGGTGTCGGCCAGCAGGTTGAAACTGCACAGGGCAAACAGCGGCAATACCAGCCAGGCCAGGAAACGGGACGGGGCAGTCATGAATGAATCTCAATTGGAAATACGAAGTAACACATTGTTCACTTCCAATGACTTTCACTCAAGCTTTGTTGTGCGGTTCCTCTTGTTTTGAGGAATTGGCAGGAGGCCAACATCAAGAAGAACACGATGGCCAAGACTGGCAACATGATCGCCGCCAAATACCGTATCGAAGGTTCGATCAGCTCGATCGTCAAGCGCATTAGCGACTACAAGGACGTCTTCTACAAATTCAGCCCGCAATTGATTGACGTTGATCTGGCCGAGTGGATGGACGAAGGTCAGGACACCAAGCTAATGAACCATCGGGACATCCGTGTCTCGCTGAACCCTGAAACTAAAAAGGCGACCCCAAGGGTCGCCTTTTTTGTGCCTGCCGGTTTTACACCACTGCTTTGCGAAGGGTCGCCATGAACGCCGCCGCACCGATGAACAGCCCGGCAAAGGTGCGGTTCATGCGTTTTTGCTGCTTGGGCGTGCGCAACAGGCGCAACACCTTGGAAGCCAGCCCGGTGTAACCGGCCATGACAATCAGGTCGACGCAGATCATGGTCACACCGAGGATCAGGTACTGCGCCACCAACGGTGCATGCGGATCAATGAATTGCGGCAACACCGCGAGCATGAACACCAACGCCTTGGGGTTGCTGACGTTCACCAGGAAACCCCGGAACACCAGCGCCAGCGGCTTGCCGATTTGCCGGACGGCCGCGTCGTCGCTCATGTCATGGGGCAGCGCGCGCCATTGCTTGACCGCCAGGTAAACCAGATAGGCCACGCCAAACCATTTGATCGCGTAGAAAGCGGTGGCCGACGCCGCGAGGATTGCACCGACGCCGGCGGCGACAATTGCAATCTGTAACGCAAGACCCAGTTGCAGGCCCAGGGCGTTCCAGTAACCGCGCCAGAAACCGTATCGCAGACCACTAGACATCGACGCAATGGCGCCGGCACCGGGAGACAGACTGATCACCCAGCAGGCGGCAAAAAACGCCAGCCATGTTTGAAGCACCATCGCACACCTCGACTCAGACTCGTGACAGACGTCTAAGCTAATGCGGCTTTGGGCCGATGACTACCGATTTTTTGCAGGACAGGGCGGACTGCCGACCAGCGTTTATGGCTGCCGGCCCTATCGCGAGCAAGCTCCACACACATTTGATTTGTGTACGCCGCAGATCCCATGTGGGAGCGGGCTTGCTCGCGAAAGCGGTCTATCAGGCAACAGAAGTCTTACTTTTCAAAACCGTTGGAAGGGAATACATCGCTGCCGCGCCAGCGTCGAACCGAGCGCTGGAAGAACAGGCTGTTGGGCACTTGCACCATGGCGCTGCCGGTGCCGAGTTCTTCGGCTTCGATCAGCGTGGTGTAGAGCAGATTGATCGCCACCACCCGGCCTTTGACGCCTGGCTTGTCGGTGGTGTCCACCAACTCGACCACGTCGCCGAGGCGAAACGGGCCGACGGTGAAGATCAGGATTGCGCAAAGCAGATTGGAGAGCACGCTCCACATGGCGAAGAACGCCACTGCCGCTACCGCGACAAACCCGGACAATGCGGTCCAGAGCACCGTTGCCGATACCCCGAGGCGCTCCAGCACGAAGATCAGCGCGCTGCCCATAATCAGCCAGCGCAGACCACCGCGCAGCGGCATCAGCAATTGTGGCGGCAACGGATAACGTTCACCCAGGCGAGTCAGGCACTTGGCGACGCAGCGCTGGGCAACATATCCGGCCAACAGAATCAGCAGGATCTGCACGAAGAGCCAGATCGGCTCGATCAACACGGCAGGCAATGGCAGCTTGAAGGCTTCCATCAGGACAGAGCCTCTAGCTCCGCCTGCATGCTTTCGAGCAGTTCCAGCGCTTCCATCCAGGCTTCTTCCAGCTCCGCTTCACGGACCTTCAGCTTGGCCTGTTCGGCCAGCAGATCACGCAAGTCGTTCTTGCGCGCCGGCTCGTAAATGTCGCTGTCGCCGAGGCTGGTATCGATCTTCGCCAGTTTCTCGTGCAGCTTGCCCAGCTCGGCTTCGAGCTTGTCAGCCTCGCGCTTGTGCGGCGCCAGTTGCTGACGCAACGCAGCGGCGGCCTGACGCTGGGCCTTCTTGTCGGTCTTGTCCGGATTGACCGGCGTATTGCTGACCGGGGCGTTGCGCTGGCGGTAGTCCACCAGCCAACGGGTGTAGTCTTCCAGGTCGCCGTCGAACTCCTCGACCTTGCCGTCCGCCACCAGATAGAAATTGTCGGTGGTGCTTTTGAGCAAATGGCGATCGTGGGAGACCACCAGTACCGCGCCGCTGAATTCCTGTAGGGCCATGGTCAGCGCCAGGCGCATTTCCAGGTCCAGGTGGTTGGTCGGTTCGTCGAGCAGCAGCAGGTTCGGCCGGCCCCAAGCGATCAGCGCCAGCGCCAGGCGCGCCTTTTCGCCACCGGAGAAGTTCAGCACCGGCTCATCGATCCGCGCGCCGCGGAAGTCGAAACCACCGAGGAAGTCGCGCAGCGTCTGCTCGCGCTCGGTCGGCGCCAGGCGCTGCATGTGCAGCAACGGGCTGGCCTTGGAGTCGAGTGAGTCCAGCTGATGCTGGGCGAAGTAGCCAACGACGGTGTTCTCGCCGCGGGTCAGTCGGCCGGACAACGGCTCAAGTTCACCGGCAAGGTTTTTGATCAGGGTCGATTTACCGGCACCGTTCGGGCCAAGCAAACCGATCCGCGCACCGGGGGTCAGTTGCAGCTTGACCTTCTCCAGCACGGCTCGCTCGCCGTAACCCAGTCGGGCGTCGGAGAGGTCGATTAACGGGCTGGAGATTTTCACTGATTCGCGGAAAACGAAATCGAATGGCGAATCAACGTGAGCGGCGGACAGCTCTTCCATCCGCTCCAGCGCCTTGATCCGGCTCTGGGCCTGACGGGCCTTGGTGGCCTGGGCCTTGAAGCGGGCGATGTAGCTTTCCATGTGCGCACGTTGCGCCTGCTGCTTCTCGTAAGCCTGCTGTTGCTGGGCCAGACGTTCGGCACGGGCGCGTTCGAAGGCGCTGTAACCACCGCGGTACAGAGTGATCTTGCGCTGATCGACGTGGGCCACGTGATCGACCACGGCATCGAGGAAGTCCCGGTCGTGGGAAATCAGCATCAAGGTGCCGGGATAGCTTTTCAGCCATTCTTCGAGCCAGATGATGGCGTCGAGGTCCAAGTGGTTGGTCGGTTCGTCGAGCAACAACAAGTCCGAGGGACACATCAAAGCCTGCGCCAGGTTCAGACGCATCCGCCAACCTCCAGAGAAATCTCCTACCTGGCGATCCATCTGTTCATTGGTAAACCCAAGGCCGGCCAGCAGCTTTCGGGCCCGGGCATCGGCGGTGTAACCGTCGGCGCTGTCGAGTTCCGAGTGCAGGCGGGCCTGAGCGGTACCGTCATGGGCCGCTTCGGCTGCCGCGAGGTCGCGTTGCACCTCGCGCAGGCGCAGGTCGCCATCAAGCACATAGTCGACCGCCACGCGATCGAGGGTGTCGATCTCCTGGCGCATGTGGGCGATGCGCCAGTCCGCCGGCAGGAAGCAATCACCCGAGTCCGGGTGCAGGTCACCCAGAAGCAAGGCGAACAGGCTCGATTTGCCGGCGCCGTTGGCACCGATGAGGCCGGCTTTGTGGCCGGCGTGCAGGGTCAGCTCGGCGTCTTCTAGCAGACGTTGAGGGCCACGCTGTAAAGTCAGGTTCTGAAGTCGAATCATAATGGCGGCGGAGTCTACCAGCTTCGCTCGCAACTGGCGCGAGTAGCACTATGTCCTCTGACCTGTGGAGCTTTTCCCTTAGTACTTACGCCCGTCCCGGCGTTGAACCCGCATGCCTGCAATTGCAGTCGGCGGGTATCAATGTGTGCTTGCTGCTCTGCGGGCTGTGGCTGGGAGAACGTGGCGTCGCCTGTAACGAACACCGATTGCAGCAACTGCGTAGCATGGCCGAGCCGTGGGACGCAGACGTGGTGCGTCCGCTGCGAGCCTTGCGGGTGAATTGGAAAGTCGTCGCCGCCGACGATGGCGAACTGAATGCTTTGCGCGAGCAAGTGAAGGCACTCGAACTGGAAGCCGAGCGACATCTGTTGTTGCGACTGGAACGATCGGCGCAGAGTTGGCCGCAAGGTGAGGCGACCGATCTATCGGCCTGGCTGGAAGGTGTAACGGCAGGCGCCGCCCACCTGGACCGCGACGCGCTGCATCAGCTGCGCGTCGCGGTAAGCAGCACTTAGGAAGCGCTGGTTGGGGTGGTTGCTGCGATCGATGCGGCGGCCGGCGTTGGCGCTGGCGTGGCTGTCGAGGTGGCTGCTGCTAAAGCAGACGTTGCTACCGGAGCCGGGTTGGCTGGCTTGGCAACTGGCGCGGCGGCCGGCTTGGCAACTGGCGCGGCGGCCTGCTTGGCGGCAACCGGTTTTTTCACCGCTGGTTTGGCAGCGGCAGGTTTGGCTGCTGGTTTCGCTGCAGCAGGTTTTGCAGCAGGTTTTGCAGCAGTGGCTGGCTTGGCTGCGGCAGGTTTTGCAGCAGCAGTTTTGGCAGCCGGTTTGGCTGCAGCTTTTGCAGCTGGTTTTGCAGCTGGCTTGGCAGCAGTTTTAGTCGCGACTGATTTCGCGGCAGGCTTGGCAGCAGGTTTCGCAGCGGCAGTTTTTGCAGCCGGTTTTGCGGCTGGTTTTGCAGCTGGTTTTGCGGCCGGTTTGGCAGCTGCTTTCGCCGCTGCAGTTTTCGCCACCGCGGGTTTAGCAGCAGCGGTTCTTGCAGCCGGTTTAGCGGCAGCTGTTTTGGCAGCGGCTGCCTTGGCGGCAGGTTTGGCAGTGGCTGTTTTAGCAGCCGGTTTTGCAGCGCTAGCAGCGACTGGTTTTTTTGCCGCAGGTTTAGCGGCAGGTTTTGCTGCGGCTTTCACCGGTGCTTTGGCGGCCGGTTTGGTGGCAGGCTTGACGGGTGCTTTTGCAGCAGCCGGTTTGGCAGCGGCTTTCTTGGCAGGAGCCGCAGCAGGCTTGGCCGAACGCAGGGACAACGCCTTGCCGACAGCCTCTTGTACACGACCGATGCCCTGGGCCAGTTTCAGGCTTTCTTGAGCATCGCGCTTGAGTTGCAGAATGTAGCTGCGAGTTTCGGATTGACGATCCTTGAGGGCATCGAGCAAGTCCTCAAGCTCCTTCACCGCGCCCTTGGCTTTGGCTTGTGCCTTGGCCTTGCCGGCCGCCGCAGCGTCCTGCAATTTGGTACGGGATTTGTGCAGTTTTTCTTGCGCTTTTCCGCGTTGCTTTTCCAGTTTGGCGAGCAGTTTTTCAGCATCAGCCAAGGCTTGGGAACAAGCGTTTTCCAGGTGCTCGAGCAAGCTGCCCGAGAGTTGTTGGAGTAAGTGCAACGGAGTATTTACAGGCTTCTTGGTGGCCGACATGGTTTACCTCCTGGCTGACGTGGGTGCGGCTCATACTAGACCTCTGCTGCTACCGCCGCTAGGGCATGTTGACAGTATCCAAAGCGCTGCGTTGCAACGGATTGAAATTCTTCTGCGCTTGCGCAAAACCAGTTCACCGTAGAGCACATTCACACTGGCATAATCCCCCGCATCTCAGGTCGGAGAGTGCCCATGTCGCGCTACCTTTTTTTATCACTGTGCGTGTTTTTTTCCGTGGCCCAGGCCGCCGAAAAAACCAAAGAAAATGACACTCATGATCTCTCTTACAGCCTGGGCGCAAGTCTCGGCGAACGCCTGCGCCAGGAGGTTCCCGATCTGCAACTTCAGGCGCTGATCGAAGGTTTGCAACAAGCCTATCAAGGCAAACCCCTGGCGCTGAAAGATGAGCAAATCGAACAGATACTTGCCGAGCACGAAGCCCAGGCCGCCTTGCAACCGAGCACGCCGCAAAGTGAAATCGCCCTCGAAAAAGAGCGGGCCTTTCTCGCCGAGGAAAAAGCCAGACCGGGCGTTCGTGAACTGGCAGATGGAATATTGCTAACGGAGTTGGTGCCAGGCACTGGCGTCAAAGCTGGCCCCAACGGCAAAGTCCAGGTGCTGTATATCGGTCGCCTTCCCGACGGCACAGTGTTCGATCAGAACAGTCAGCCGCAGTGGTTCAGTCTCGACAGTGTGATCAGCGGATGGCGCAGTGCGCTGCAGCAAATGCCGGTCGGGGCAAAATGGCGTCTGGTGATTCCATCGGCCGAAGCCTATGGCGCCGAGGGTGCCGGCGACCTGATTGCACCGTTCACACCGCTGGTATTCGAAGTCGAATTGCGCGGTGCTACAAGCTGAATACCGGAAACGAAAAACGGCGCGCATAGCGCACCGTTTTTGGAGGTCTTGCAGGAAGGGGGTTCAGGCCTGAACCGAGTCCTCTTCCTTGTGAGCGGTGTGCAGCACTTCGATCAAGCAGTCTTCCAGTTCGAAGCGCTCGTGCAACAGGCCGCCCAGCTCTTTGAATTTCTCCGCCACGCACTGACCTGCATCACACAGGTCGTTGAACGCGAGCAGCTTCTCGGTGATGACGTCGATGCGAGGGTAGATGGTCTCGGCCAGCTCAAGCCCGCGAGTGTCGCCAAACGCCTTGGCTTCGCCGGTCAGCTGTTCGTAGATCTCGAAGTGCCCGGCAGACACGTAATCGACCAGCACGCCGCAGAATTCCTGCAACGGCTTACGGTTCTCACCCAGTGCCTCAGGCTTGGCGCCGAGAGCATCATAGGCCCGAACCAGTTCGTGACGCTCCTGCAACCAGCGATCGATCAGCAGATGCACTCCACCCCAACGTTCCTGAGCATTCTGACAACTTTCGAGCATGGTGATCTCTCTTCCCTTGTGGGTCATGCTGCCCTACACCCGTCGCCACACTTGAAGGTCAAGTATCGGCCAGGCAGAGCGTCATTCGAGCAACATAATTCCAATGACACGTGCGGGCCAGATTATGCCCGCGCGACAATGGCTTCAAGGTACGCAGGAGATAAAGTTCATACAAGTGTTTAATCACCCGCCAGCGCCCGGTGCGACGAACCGCCGCTGAGCGGTCGCAGACAGGCTTTCCAGACAACGCGCAGCAGCTGATAAATTCCCAGAATTGTCATCGCCATGAAGAACAGCAGACTCCATTCAGGAATGCTCAGGTCGAACAGTGTCCAGGAAATCTCCGCGCACTCCGCCTCCCCTTTAAACATCTGCGTGGCCTGACACAACCAAGGCATGTCCTCGTACTGAACTGCCAGATTGGGCGAGCACGTCAACAGCTGATGCATTGGATCGCTCTGCAGCAACACCTGTCGCCACGCCGTGACCGTACCCGCCAGACTGCAAAACAGCCCGAGCATCCAATACAGGAAAGACCCGAAGCGGCCCGGCCCATGCACCGAAGCCACCAGGCAGATACCCGTGAGCAACGCGAGGCAAAAGCGCTGCAACAGGCACAACCCGCAAGGCTTGAGGCCGACCGCATATTCCAGGTAATAGGACACGCCCAGGGCCAGGGCACCGGCAATGAAAGCCATGAAAAACAAGGAGCGTGAGCAGGCCAAAGACATGGCATTTCCGTAACAGTAGAGACAGGCGGTTACGGTAGAGGAAAGCGCTGCAGCCTTTCAAGGCAGGCCAGCGGGGACACTTCAACAGAAGTGTAGGGAAATCCCGACAGGAACGAGAGGATTAGGTGTAGTCCTCTGTAGGACTTTGCCGGCGAAGGATTACAACGCTGAAACAGTGGCGGATTCGAAGCGATTCCCGCCCCCTGTAGCAGCTGGCGCAGCCTGCGTTCGGCTGCGCAGCAGTCGTCCAAGTTTATGCGACTCGCCTGACCAAACCGTGGTGTCTGTTTTGCGACTGCTGCGCAGCCGAACGCAGGCTGCGCCAGCTGCTACAGGGGCAGGAATCACGCGTGAACAGGAACCGGCAACGGTGCCGCCAGCAAGCGCTCGTCCAACAAGCCCAACCCCTCCTGGAACAACTGATTGCTGCGTTCTGTGTCACCCAGCTGCGCCAGCAGCCGCGCCAGTTCCGCGCAGGCTTCCGGGTTGCGCTGCACTCGCAGGCTGCTTTCCAGATAGTCCCGGGCCTTGCCCCAAAGGCTGCTTTGCAGACACAAGCGCCCCAGGGTCAGCAACAGGCTTGGGTCAGCCGGATGTTCCTTGAGCCAGCTCTCGGCGGTGTGCAGTTGACGTGCCGGATCGCTGCCGCGAACGAGTCCGTAGAGGCGCGCCAGATGACTGTCGTAGTTGCGCTTGAGCGCCGCTCGCAGGATCTCTTCGGCTTCGACCTGAGCACCCAGTTGCCGTAGTTGCTCGGCATAAGCGAGCACCAGTTGCGGCTCCTGACGCTGAGCTGAGGTCAACTGCTGCCAGGCGCGATTGAGCGCTTGCAAGCCGACCGTCCCGTCTTCTTCCTGATGCGCCGCCAGGGACAGGTTCTCACCCCAGGCCCGGCGTTCCAGTTCGGCCAGCTCGGCCGGTGGCAGGACCTTGTCCTTTCGTAGCTCCGGCAGCAGGCGAATCACGGCAGACCAGTCGCCCCGCTGTTGGTGCAAGCGCTGCAACTGGCGCAAGGTCTGGACGTTATGAGGATGACGCTCGTGCATGGCTTGCAGGGTCACCAGGGCGCCTTCGGTATCGCCGCGGTCGGTCTGCAATTGTGCGTGGCTCAGGGCAATTGCCAACTCTGCCTGGGGCTGTCGCTCTAGAGCGCGCTCGAGCAGGTTGTCGCTTTCCTCGTATTGACCTTGTTCGTTCGCTGCCCGGGCAGCGCCGAGGTAGTAAAGCAAAGGCTGGCGCTCGGCTTCCGCTGCCCGATGCAGATGACGCTGCGCACTGGCCCAGCGACCTTCGGCCAGATCCAGCTGACCGTGTTCAATTGCCACCTGCACACGGCGACTGCGATTGCGCCGCGACCAGGGATTGACCACGCCGCTGGAGGTCGTCACCAATTCGATCAACGCCTTGATGCCCCAGAACACCAGCCAGAGCACGGCGACCAACGCCAGGGTTGCCCACAGGCTCGATTCATAACGAAAGCTTTTGTAGGCGATCAGCACGTAACCGGAATGCTCGGCAATCGCCAGCCCCAGCGCGGCAGCCGCGGCGATCACCAGGAACACGATCACATAGAGGCGTTTCATGGCGTCGCCTCCTGAGCGGTGTCCGCGGCAGGTTTGGCCATCGGTTTGATCGAGTCCTCGGCGTTGACATTACGCCGCGCCAGATACCCCTGAACCGCACTCAGCGTGCCGGTCAGGTCTGGCGTGATGACGGTGACCGGTTGCTTGCTCAACTCGCCAACCTGCTCAAGCATCACTTTGCTCTGAGGGTTGTCCGGGTTGAAGTTGCCCTTGAGCACGTCCCGCGCTTCGGCCAGCGCCTGGGTATAAACCGTGGCCTGGCCATTGAGCGCGGCCCATTGCGCCTGCTCCAGCGCCAGGCTCAGGGCCAGGCGCACCTGGCTCAGGCTCTGCCCGGCCAGCAACGGACGCACATTCTTGTCGGCGTTGAAGTCGATGCGGATGTAGCGCGAGACCTGATCCCACCATTGCGCCCAGCGACTGGCGCCGTCGCCATCGGCGGTGAGACCCAACAGGGATTCGCCACGGTCCTTGTACTCGGGTGCCAGCTCGGTGAGGCTGATTACCTGATCGCGTAGCGCCCCCAGCCGCAGGAACAGACCGGTGCGATCCGGCTGTTGGGTGCTACGCAATGCCACCAGGGTTTTGGCCACTTGCTCGCGAGCGGCAAAGGAGCCCGGGTCGTTCTGTTCTCGCAGAATTTCATCGGCGCCCTGCACCAAAGCCTGGGCACTGCTGATGTCCTGCAACGCGGAAAGACGCAGGCTGGCCAGACGCAGCAGGTGCTCGGCCTCGGCCAGACGCCAATCCTTGCGGCTGGCGCCGAGAACCGTTTCCAGACGTTGATTCAAGCGTTGCTGATCACCTTGAAGTTGAGTGACCAAACGACTGCGCGCGTCGAGCTCGGCGGCGGCAGGCATTTGTTCCAGGCGAGCAGTCAGGCGTTGTTCATTGAGCTTCAGGTCCTGTGCCTGATCGTTCAATGCCTGGACCTGACTCAACTGTTGCTGAGTATTGGCTTGCAGGTGACGCACCTGCCAGACTCCCCAACCGGCCACGGCGACACCGGCAGCGCCCAGCAGCAGCGCGACGATTGCCAGCCCATTGCCTCGGCGCTGCACTGCGGCAGGTGGTCCGGCTTCAACCGGTGCTTCAACCGGTGCATCGAGCACTGGCTGGACGTCATCTTTAGGCAAGGCTGTTTCGCTCACGTATCCATCCTTTGCATTAGAAAACGGGTCCGGGATGCTCCCGTAACGCCGCCAGCAAAGCCGCGGCACTGGCGCCACGACAATCCACAACTGTTTGGGCCCCGGCGGCACATGCCAGCTCGGCGACCCTGGGGCTTGGAACAAACAACGGCAACCGCGCCAATTGCGGCCAGGCATCGCCGGCCAATCGATGCAGGTGCTCAAAACCCTGTCCACTGCTGACCACCAGCCCGTTCAAGCGTTCCGCTTCGATCAGGTCAGGCAGCGCCGCCGGCGGGTAATGCGGCAGGTCGCGGCGGTACAATTCCAGATACTCGACACTAGCACCAAGCTCGCGCAAACGCTCAGCCAGCAACTCGCGCCCGCCCTCCCCGCGCATGATCAGCACGCGTGGACCGGGCCGCGCGATTGCCTCGCGCAACTGAGGAAGTTCAAGCAAGGCCTCACTGTCATCGCCATCCACCGGAAAGCTGATGTCCAACCCGTGATCCTCCAGGATCTGCGCGGTGGCTGCGCCCACGCTAAACCACTTCAAACGAGGGGGTTGCGGCCGATACCTGTCGAGCAGTTCCACAGCAATTCTGGCGGCTGGTTTACTGACCACGATCACCGCGCAATAGCGATCCAGACCCTGCATCACCTCGCGCATTGTGTCAGAGGCAGGAATCGGCTCGATCTCCAAAAGCGGCAAACTGCTGCTGAAAATCCCCTTTTCGGCCAAAAGAATGCTCAGCGCCGCCGACTCATCCGAGGGACGCGTCAGCAGCAGGCGCCAGCCCGTCACTCGTGACCTGCCTCGCCGTAAACTGCTTTCAGGATGTCGTTGGCGCCTTGACTCAGCAGGTCTTCAGCCACTTGCACGCCCAAGGCTTCGGCTTCGCTACGTGGCGCACGAGCCTCGGCGCTGAGCAGCAGACCGCCGTTCGGATCACCGACAAGACCACGCAACCAGATCTGCTCGCCTTCAAGCACGGCATAGCAGGCGATCGGCACTTGGCAGCCGCCATTCAAATGTTTGTTGAGAGCACGTTCGGCGGTCACGCGGGTGGCGGTGTCCTGATGGTGCAGCGGTGCCAACAGCGCGTGAATTTCGCTGTCGACGCTGCGGCATTCGATACCCACCGCGCCTTGGCCACCGGCCGGCAGACTGTCGTCGACGCTGATGGCCGAGGTAATCCGATCTTCAAAGCCGAGACGAATCAGGCCGGCAGCAGCGAGGATAATGGCGTCGTATTCGCCGGCATCGAGCTTGGCCAGCCGAGTGTTGACGTTGCCGCGAAGGAAGCGAATTTCCAGGTCCGGACGACGGGTCAGCAACTGAGCCTGACGGCGCAGGCTGGAGGTGCCAACGATGCTGCCTTGCGGCAATTCGTCCAGGCTGGCGTAGGTATTGGAAACGAAGGCATCGCGCGGGTCTTCTCGCTCGCAGATGCAGAACAGACCGAGGCCTTCGGGGAAGTCCATCGGCACGTCCTTCATCGAGTGCACGGCGATGTCGGCTTCGTTTTCCAGCAGCGCGGTTTCCAGTTCTTTGACGAACAGGCCCTTGCCGCCGATTTTCGACAGTGGCGAGTCGAGCAATTTGTCACCGCGACTGACCATGGGCACCAACGTCACGAGCAGACCCGGATGGGCCTCTTCCAGACGAGCTTTGACGTATTCGGCCTGCCACAGGGCGAGTGCACTTTTACGGGTGGCGATGCGGATTTCGCGAGAGGACATGGATCAATCCGTACTGAATAGATACGGCGGATAATAACAGCTCAGCCAAATCCACTTTGACTTGTATCAGAAACCGCGTGGCCTCCCTGGCCTCAGACATCCAGCAATCGGGATGAAACCCGCCCGTAAATGGCGGATTAAAGCTGTTGCATCATCTTGCGCACGCCGGCCACATGCCGCCGGCTGACGATCAGGGCATCGCCGTTCAAGCCTTTGAGGAACAGCTGAAAATGCCCCAGAGGCGTGCGTTGCAGGCGTTCGATGCGTTCGCGGGCGACCAGCGCGTTGCGGTGGATTCGCACGAAGCGGTCGCCAAATTCATCTTCAAGGGCCTTGAGCGGCTCATCCAGCAGCACTTCGCCGCCTTCGTGGCGCAAGGTCACGTATTTGTGATCCGCAATGAAGTAGACCACCTGACCCAACGGGATCAGTTCGATACCTTTACGGGTACGGGCGCTGATGTGGCTGCGCGGACCGCTGCCACTTTCGGCGGCGGGACGGGTCAGGGCCGCGAGCTGGACGCGATTGGGCCGCTCGGCTTTTTTCAACGCTTCATGCAATTGTTCTGTACGCACAGGTTTCACCAGATAGCCTACGGCGCTGGCCTGTAAGGCTTCCACGGCAAATTCATCGGACCCTGTGCAAAACACCACGGCGGGCGGGGTTTCGCGTTCGCACAATCGTGCAGCCACTTGCAGGCCATCGAGGCCCGGCATGCCGATATCGAGCAGCACGATATCGGGTTTGTGGCTGTCGATCAGAGCCAACGCCTCATCGCCGTTCGTGGCGCTAGGCTCCAGGACACTGTATCCCTCGAGTTCGCCAACCATTCGGCTCAGGCGCTCGCGGGCAAGGGGTTCGTCATCAACGATCAGGACATTCATATTGCGCTGGATTCCTGCGTGAGTCTCGCACAAGGATAGCGTAGACAGGTGAAGTGACGTCCGTCACCGCGATCCACGCTAAGACTAGCGCGAGGGCCAAAAAGTGCCGCCCGACCGACGGCTAAATTTTCATCTGTCGTGCGTTTGGCGGCCCAGGCCCGCGTTGGCGAGGCATCGCCGTAGGGTTTGTTGATACACAATATGAACACCCCCTCTTCTTATAGTCAGCTGCAGCGTCTGGAACGGCGCTGATCCTATTGTCCAACTGTAGACGGTTGCCGGCACGATATTGCTCAATTGAAAAATATCGTTGCGCAAATCCCCTCGGCGTTGATTCGAGTATGGACCGCAGCATGAGAAAAAAACGTATCGACCAGTGTCAGCGACAGGATTGGCAACCCTGTTATTATCCGCGACAGCTTTCTACGCCATCTTTCTTCAGCCGACACGAGCGAATTCATGAGCACTGACAAGACCAATCAGTCCTGGGGCGGCCGCTTCAGTGAACCCGTCGACGCCTTCGTCGCCCGCTTCACCGCCTCCGTCACTTTCGACCAGCGCCTGTATCGCCACGACATCATGGGCTCGATCGCTCACGCCACGATGCTGGCCAAGGTCGGCGTGCTGACCGATGCCGAGCGCGACAGCATCACTGATGGCCTGAAGACCATCCAGGGTGAAATCGAGGCCGGCCAGTTCGACTGGCGCATCGACCTCGAAGACGTGCACATGAATATCGAGGCGCGTCTGACCGACCGCATCGGCGTCACCGGTAAAAAGCTGCACACCGGCCGCAGCCGTAACGACCAGGTCGCCACCGACATCCGCCTGTGGCTGCGTGACGAGATCGACCTGATCCTGAGCGAAATCACCCGCCTGCAAAAAGGCTTGCTGGAGCAGGCCGAGCGCGAAGCCGGCAGCATCATGCCGGGCTTCACCCACCTGCAAACCGCACAGCCGGTAACCTTCGGGCACCACATGCTGGCCTGGTTCGAGATGCTCAGCCGCGACTACGAGCGTCTGGTCGACTGCCGCAAGCGCACTAACCGCATGCCGCTGGGCAGCGCCGCACTGGCCGGTACCACCTACCCGATCGACCGCGAATTCACCGCCCAACTGTTGGGCTTCGACGCCGTCGGCGGTAACTCGCTGGACAACGTGTCCGATCGTGACTTCGCCATCGAGTTCTGCTCGGCCGCGAGCATCGCGATGATGCACTTGTCGCGCTTCTCCGAAGAGCTGGTGCTGTGGACCAGCGCGCAATTCCAGTTCATCGATCTGCCGGACCGTTTCTGCACCGGCAGCTCGATCATGCCGCAAAAGAAAAACCCGGACGTTCCGGAGCTGGTGCGTGGCAAGACCGGTCGCGTATTCGGCGCGCTGATGGGGCTGCTGACCCTGATGAAAGGCCAGCCACTGGCCTACAACAAGGACAACCAGGAAGATAAAGAGCCACTGTTCGACGCTGCCGACACGTTGCGCGACTCGCTGCGGGCCTTTGCCGACATGATCCCGGCGATCAAACCCAAGCACACGATGATGCGTGAAGCAGCCCTGCGCGGCTTCTCCACCGCCACCGACCTGGCCGACTACCTCGTACGTCGTGGCCTGCCGTTCCGTGACTGCCACGAAATCGTTGGCCATGCCGTGAAGTACGGCGTGGAAAGCGGTAAAGACCTGGCGGAAATGAGCCTTGAAGAGCTGCGCAAGTTCAGCGACCAGATCGATCAGGACGTGTTTGCCGTGCTGACCCTGGAAGGCTCGGTGAATGCCCGTGACCATATCGGCGGGACTGCGCCGGCACAGGTCAAGAAGGCTGTGGCTCGCGGCCAGGCATTGCTCGCCAGCCGCTAAACCGTCAAAAGCTTCGTCGGAACGCCGCCCGGAGCAAGCCCGCTCCCACATTTGGAATGCGTTCCCCTGTGGGAGCGGCGGTGCGACGATTCGACTTGCTCGCGAAAGCGGTCTTGAAGGCGCTAAAAATACCTACTTCTTGGACGCGACCATCGCCAAAAACGCTGGCATTGCCGCATCCTTGTCCGCCGCAATCCGCTGCACATGCGGATTCTGTTCCAGACGCTCCAGCAGCGCCTTGGCCGCCGGCATCTCAGCCAGCAAATCCAGGTCAAACAGCTTCTGCGCCACCGCACAGGCCAGCGGCACGCTGTAGAGGAAATACAAATCCGCAATGCTCAGGCTGTCGCCTGCCACATAAGGGGCGAACTTGCCGTGCCTGCCCAGTGAAGCGAACCCCAGCAGCAACTCGGCTTTGGTCTTGTCCTTGATCGCATCCGGCACAGTCATGCCGAAAAATGCTTCGGCGTAGCAGGCACGCCCCGGCAATTCGATGTACAGCTCGATTTCCTTGGCCAGTGCCAGGACCTGCGAACGCTCAAAGGGATCGCTTGGCAACAGCGGCGTGCCTTTCTGGCTGTGTTCGAGGTATTCGAGAATCACGCTGGTTTCGTTGACGAAACCCTGTTCGACACCCAGCACCGGCACCTTCCCGCGCGGGCTGATGGCTAATGCCTCGGGGCTCGGCCCCGGGTAAAACAATACTTCTTCGAACGGCAGTCCCTTCTCCAGCAGCGCCAGCTTGACCATGTTGTAGTAGTTGCTGACGGAAAATCCATAAAGCTTGAGCATCACATAGCCTCCAGGCCGTGCAGGGTTGGCAGGGTTGGCAGGTGCCTTTTATAGAACGTCGCGACGTTTCTTGCCAGCAGCATCACAGCGCTGAATGCAGGTAAACTGGCCGCCTTAACTTGAGGAGCCTGCCATGAGCGAGCCAACTGATATCGACATCGACGAAGAAGAGTTCGCCGAAAATACCCTGGTCGAAGCCATCGAAAACCAGATCGAAAGCGACAACCCGCCGGCCGCCAAGGCGACCTTCAACAAGCTGACATTGGTGGGTTACGAGCGTGAAGAAATTCTCAATCTGATGGCCCACGTTCTGGCAGTGGAAATTGACGCGATCCTCGAAGAAGACCGCGCGTTCAACTCCGAATGGTATGAAGCTGCGTTGCGTGCATTGCCAGAGTTGCCGCCGGAAAAGAAATAAAATCAAAAGATCGCACCTGTCGAAGGCTGCGATCTTTTTCAATTCAGGCAACCGTTTCTCAGACCCTGACTACACTGAATCCACCCCGCTGCCGCACCACCCACCGGGGAATGCTTCCCAAGGCGAAAAAACCCTGTCGCGAGCACTGGACATGCCGCCCGAGTGGGATCACCTTAGGGGCGCTATCGTCCAATTCCTAGAAAGTCTGGAGTCCTTATGTCGCTTACCCCTGAGTTGGTTGCCGAACTGGAAATCCTCGCACTCTTCAACCTGGACAGTTCCCAGGAAGGTTTGAAAATTCATCAGACCGCTGCCCCGAAAGCCATTGCCGCCGCCCAAAGACTGTTCGACAAAGAACTGATCACCCAGCCAGATGGTGGTTATCTGACCAGCCTCGGTCGTGACGCCGCGCAAAATGTGCAAACCGTTCTGACCATTCTCAACGTCCGGGAAACTGCCTGAGCATTACCGTAGCGCCCACGGAAACCCCTGCTACGGGATTTCCGCGGGCACATTTCGTTACCGGCCCTGTTGCCTGCCGTCGCCCCGCGATAAAAATCTGACGCCAGAAAAACAAAATCAGCTTAAAAGTCCTGGAGCCGAGGCGCTAAACTGCCCCTCATCCGCAGACACCCACGTCTGAGCCCTGCGAGCCGGTTTGAGCTGACATGACCCGCACCCATGAAATCCGCCCCGATCTGGACGAGGGAATCGACCGCAAGGTTCTCAGCCAACTGCGCGCACGTTTTCTGAAGCTCAATGAAGGCCGTATGGCCCGCGCCATGGAAGGGTTGTCGACCCGCCAGCAAGCGGTGCTGACCTTGTTGCCGCTGTTTTTCCACGTCAATCATCCGCTGTTGCCAGGGTACGTTTCGGGCAGTACGCCGGCCGGGCTGTCGAATTACGAACCCGACGCCAACACCCTCGCCGAAGCCCAACGCCTGACCCGCTCGTTTTCCTATAAGCCCCGCCACGGCAGCAATCCGCCGCGACCGATTCACGGCCTGTTCCTGATGGGCAGCCTCGGCACTCTCGCCCAGGCCGACCAGAGCGACATGGACGTGTGGGTTTGTCACGGGCCGGACTTGAGCGAAAGCGACCTCGCTGAACTGCGCAAAAAATGCCAACTCCTCGAAATTTGGGCCGCCAGTCAGGGCGCCGAGGCGCATTTCTTCCTGATCGACCCGACCCGTTTCGTACGCGGCGAACGTGATACGCAACTGAGCTCGGAAGACTGCGGCACCACCCAGCACTATCTGCTACTGGACGAGTTTTACCGCACCGCAATCTGGCTGGCCGGACGCACGCCCATCTGGTGGTTGGTGCCGGTCTACGAAGAAGCGAGCTACGACCGTTACACCCACACGCTGATGTCCAAGCGCTTCATCCGTGCCGATGAAACCCTGGACCTGGGCCATCTGGCCTATATCCCGCCGGGGGAGTTCATCGGCGCCGGACTCTGGCAGTTGTTCAAGGGCATCGAATCGCCGTACAAATCGGTCCTCAAACTGCTGCTGATCGAGGTCTATGCCAGCGAACACCCCAAGGTTCATTGCCTGAGCCTGCGCTTCAAGCAAGCGGTGTTTGCCAATCGGCTCGACCTTGATGAGCTGGATCCGTACGTCGTGGTCTACCGGCGCATCGAGGAATACCTGACCGCCCGTGGCGAGCCGGAACGGCTGGAGCTGGTACGCCGGGCGTTGTACCTGAAGGTCAATCGCAAACTCACCGGCAGCAACAGTCGCACTCAGAGCTGGCAGCGTTCGTTGCTCAAACGCCTGGCCCACGAATGGCAGTGGGATCATCGTCAACTGGCCCTGCTCGATAGCCGCAGCCAGTGGAAAGTCCGTCAGGTCGGTTCTGAACGCAGGGCCTTGGTCAACGAGCTCAATTACAGCTATCGCTTCCTGACCCAGTTCGCCCGCAACGAACAGACCGTCAGCCTGATCAACAAGCGCGACCTCAACGTGCTGGGTCGCCGGTTGTACGCGGCCTTCGAGCGCAAGGCCGACAAGGTCGAGTTCATCAACCCTGGCATCGCCCCGGATCTGGCCGAAGATACCCTCACGCTGGTGCACGCGCCGAACAAAAAAGAATCGGGTCAAACTCAGTGGGGTTTGTACAACGGTAGCCTGACGGCCCTCGAATGGGAGCATTTCGCACCGATCAAGCGCAGCCGCCAATTGCTGGAACTGCTGACCTGGTGTCACCGCAATGGCGTGATCGACAGCAGCACTCGCCTGGCCTTGCATCCCGGCAGCAGCGACCTGAGCGAGTTCGAACTGTTCAACCTGCTCGGCAGCCTGCAACAGAGCATCGCCCTGCCGCTGACGACCGTCGCCGAAGAACCGTTACTGCGCGCCAGCGTGCCGAGTGAAGTGCTTATCCTGGTGAACGTCGGCGTCGATCCACTCAAGCACCACCGCGACCTGAACATCCTGATGACCACCGAGCGCACTGATTCCCTCAGTTACGCCGGCGTCCGGGAAAACCTGGTGCTGACCCTGGATCAGGTCACGCTCAACAGTTGGAACGAAGTGCTGGTCAACCGCTTCGACGGCCCTCACGCGCTGCTCGACTGCGTGCGCGATTACCTCAACAACCTGCCCGGCGGGCTACAACAACCCACGTTGCGGGTTCGTTGCTTCTGCCACAACCGCGCACAGTTCATCGCCCGGAGGGTCGAAGAGATCCTCGACACCGCGCAGAACCTGCTGTTGAGCAAACTCAATCATCGCTACCTGATTCAGGTCCAGCAGCACTACCACGTGCTGGAATTGGTGCCCGGCCAGGTCAATCATGTCGCCCTCGCCACGCTGCCGGCGCTGGTCGATTACCTGGGCGAAGAGCTGGCAAGCTACAGCCCGCTGCACCTGGACCCGATGGCGCTGGAAGACCACGACCTGGCGCTGGTCCTGCCGATGGGCCAGCCCGATTGCATTCAGGTGTTCTACCGGATCAACGAGTACCGCGCCGACCTGTACGTGCTGGATGAATTCAATGCCCTGTGGCAGCAGCGCTTGCCCTACCACGACGAGCAAAGCCTGCTGGTGCCGCTGCAACGTTTCCTGCAATCGATCCAGTACCGGCGCGACGCCTTGCTGCCGATGGACGTCGCCCAGCCGCTGAGCCTGGACATCTTGTATTACCAACTGCTGCCCTCCGGCCCCGTGCGGGCGCGTCGGGTCGAAGCTCGGCCAGCGCCGCAAACCCCGGTCAACAAACCGTTCTACGACGTGCAGGCGATTGTCGGTAAAGCCGCACCGGGACAGGTGCAGGTCACGTTGTATTGCAATCAGCGGGAGTTTTCAGAGCTGGAGCATGGCGACCAACTGTTCAGCGTGGTCGCCCGGGAAATCGTCGAGCAGCGCCGTGAAACCGAACGCTATCGCTGCTACATCACCGACCTGGACCTGTCGGGCCTGCTCGGTGATGGTCAGAGTTCAAGCATTTTGTATTTGCGCTACAAGGCGGACCTGGAGCGCGCACTGAACGAGGCGCTCGAGCAGGTCTGAGGGGGTTATTCCGGAAAGTGGCCGCCCTCGGCCGGCTGCGATTCAACTTCCAGCAGGGTCAGTTTCAGTGTCTTGCCACCCGGTGCCGGCCAGTCGATGTGCTGACCAACCTTGAGACCGAGCAGTGCGCTGCCGACCGGCGCCAGAATGGAAATCTTGCCTTCGTCGGCATTGGCATCCTTCGGATAAACCAGCGTCAAGTGATAGTCCTTGCCGCTGCCTTCTTCGCGGCAATGCACACGGGAATTCATGGTTACGACATCGGCGGGCACTTCATCGTGACCGACCAGGGTATCGGCGCGATCCAGTTCGGTTTGCAGCGCGATAACGCCCGGCAGCGTGTCATCCAGGCTGTCGATCAGGCGCTCCAGACGTTGCACGTCCAGACGGGTAAGGGTGATTGAAGGTGCGGTCATGATTTGGGCAGACTCCTTTCTTCTGCACAGAAAAAGCAAAACCCCGCCAGAAAAAGGCGGGGTTTTCACGAGCCTCGATGGGTTGAGGCGTTTCTCGACACTATCACAGCTCAATAAATATACAAGTCAGGGGCGGCGGACGGCTTTGCGCCCCTCTGTAGGAGCTGCCGCAGGCTGCGATCTTTTGGTGGCACCGAAGACTGCCGATGAGCAAGATCAAAAGATCGCAGCCTTCGGCAGCTCCTACAGGGGATTTGCGGTGATTTTGCGATGCGTGGCCTGCGCGCAAATCACTCGCCGCCGATCGTCATCGGCCGAGCGCCATTCGCGGATGTCTTCGACATGGCGAAAACACCCAAGGCAGACCTTCTGTTCATCCAGCCGACACACACCGCTGCATGGCGAAGCTACCGCCGGGCTGACATTGCTGTAGAGCGGTTTTGGCGGTCGAACGGGCGCAGGCTGAGTCACGATCTCACAGGCCTTCGAAATCGAGCTCGGCGTCAGCTTGCTGCTTGACGATGCGCTCGAGCATTTCGCCCAGTTGCTCTTCGCTCTTGTCGCACATCCAGCGCTCGCTCTCTTCGTCGTAATCGAAGTGAAACCCGCCGGACACGGCCGCCAGCCACAGCTGCCGCAGGGGTTCCTGACGGCTGAAAATCAACTGGCTGCCGTTTTCGAACTTGACGGTGAGCACACCGGCCGAGCTCTCCAGATCGATATCCAGGTCACACTCGTCAAAAATATCCTCCAGCGCTTGCTGGGTGGCATCGACCAGATCGTGGAAACGGGCTTCAGTCAAACTCATTGCGGGAACCTCAAAAAGTGTCTACTCACGCTCAAGCGCCGCAAGATACGGGCGAGCCCCGGTGATTGCAAAGGATAACGATCAAGCGTCGATATCGATATGGTAGCGCTGTACCTGTGGGAGCGGCGATGCGGCGACCCGACTTGCTCGCGAAGAGGCCGACACATCCAACATGTTTGTTGACTGAACCACCGCATTCGTCGGAACGCCGCCCGGAGCAAGCCCGCTCCCACATCTATTGCATATAACTCGCCGACATCATGCCAAGCCCCGCCGGACGGGAGCCCCGTCGCATAGGCAAGCTGCCGGGTGGCCGGTATACTCCGGCGCAATTAATGCATTTTCAAGGATTTCGCCATGAAGCGCCTGATCTCTTCCCTTGCTGCGCTCGCTTCGCTCGTCGCTTTTGTCAGCTTATTATCGGCCTGTGGTCAAAAAGGCCCGCTGTACCTGCCTGACGATAGCCAGGACCCTGCCGAGCAAGCCAAGTCCTCGCAAAAGCAGCCTGCGTCGAAAGCACACAAGCACGACGTCTACCAATAAGGGAACGCCATGGACGCTTTTAACTACCGTGACGGCGAGCTGTTCGCGGAAGGTGTTGCCCTGTCCGCCATCGCCGAACGCTTTGGCACACCGACCTACGTCTACTCCCGTGCGCACATCGAAGCCCAGTACCTGGCTTACGCCGATGCGCTGGTCGGCATGCCGCACCTAGTCTGCTTTGCGGTCAAGGCCAACTCCAACCTGGGTGTACTGAATGTCCTGGCGCGTTTGGGCGCCGGTTTCGACATCGTCTCACGTGGCGAACTGGAACGCGTACTGGCCGCTGGCGGCAGCGCCGACAAGATCGTCTTCTCCGGTGTCGGCAAGACCCGTGACGACATGCGTCGCGCCCTGGAAGTCGGCGTGCATTGCTTCAATGTCGAATCCACCGATGAGCTGGAACGTCTGCAAGTGGTCGCCGCCGAGCTGGGCGTTCGCGCACCGATCTCGCTGCGAGTGAACCCGGATGTCGACGCCGGCACCCACCCGTACATTTCCACCGGTCTTAAAGAGAACAAGTTCGGCATCGCCATCGCCGACGCCGAAGACGTGTACATCCGCGCCGCCCAACTGCCAAACCTGGAAGTGGTCGGTGTCGATTGCCACATCGGCTCGCAACTGACCACCCTGCCGCCCTTCATCGACGCCCTCGACCGCCTACTGGGCCTGGTCGACCGCCTCGGCGATTGCGGCATTTACCTGCGCCACATCGATCTCGGTGGTGGTTTGGGCGTGCGTTATCGCGATGAAGAGCCGCCATTGGCTGCCGACTACATCAAAGCCGTACGCGAGCGTCTCGACGGTCGTGACCTGGCGCTGGTGTTCGAGCCGGGCCGCTTCATCGTCGCCAACGCCGGCGTGCTGCTGACCCAGGTCGAGTACCTCAAGCACACCGAACACAAAGACTTCGCCATCGTCGACGCGGCCATGAACGACCTGATCCGCCCGGCGCTGTACCAGGCCTGGATGGACGTCACCGCCGTGCGCCCGCGCAATTCCGCTGCCCGTGCCTACGACATCGTCGGGCCGATCTGCGAGACCGGCGACTTCCTGGCCAAGGATCGTCAGCTCGCCCTGGAAGAAGGCGATCTGCTGGCCGTGCATTCGGCCGGTGCCTATGGGTTTGTCATGAGTTCCAACTACAACACCCGCGGCCGTGCCGCTGAAGTGTTGGTGGACGGTGATCAGGCATTTGAAGTGCGTCGCCGTGAGACGGTAGCCGAGTTGTTTGCTGGCGAAAGCCTGCTGCCGGAGTAAAACCATGCTGCTGCGTTTTACCAAGATGCACGGCCTGGGCAATGACTTCATGGTCCTCGACCTGGTCAGCCAGCATGCGCACATCCTGCCCAAACACGCCAAGCAATGGGGCGATCGGCATACCGGTATCGGTTTCGACCAGTTGCTGATCGTCGAAGCGCCAAGCAACCCGGACGTGGATTTCCGCTATCGGATTTTCAACGCCGACGGCTCCGAAGTGGAACAGTGCGGCAACGGTGCGCGCTGTTTCGCACGCTTCGTGCTCGACAAACGCCTGACCGCGAAGCGGCAGATCCGCGTCGAGACCAAAAGCGGCATCATCGAACTGGATATCCGCAGCGACGGGCAGATCGGTGTCAACATGGGCGCACCGCGCCTGGTACCGGCCGACATTCCGTTCGACGCGCCGGAACAGGCCCTGAGTTATCAGGTTGACGTCGACGGTACTGCGGTCGAACTGGCCGCCGTGTCCATGGGCAACCCCCATGCCGTGCTGCGGGTCAGCGACATCAATAATGCACCGGTGCATGAACTGGGGCCGAAAATCGAAAACCATCCGCGCTTCCCGGCGCGGGTCAATGTCGGCTTTCTCCAGGTCATCGACCGGAGCCGCGCGCAGCTGCGCGTCTGGGAACGCGGGACCGGGGAAACTCAGGCTTGCGGAACCGGCGCCTGCGCTGCCGCAGTGGCCGCGATCAGCCAGGGGTGGATGGATTCGCCGCTTTTGATCGACCTGCCCGGCGGGCGTTTGTCCATTGAATGGGCAGGCCCTGGCCAACCGGTCATGATGACCGGCCCGGCAGTGCGCGTTTATGAAGGACAAGTGCGTCTTTGAGAGAGTCGAATCCATGAAAGATAAGCCCCAGGTTCCCGCCCTACAGCCCGACGAATCCCCTTCCGAAAGCCTTGAGGCGGCGGCTATTGCCGCGTACCTGGAGGCTCATCCGGATTTCTTCGTCGAGCACGAAGAACTGCTCGCAACCTTGCGCATTCCGCACCAGCGTGGCGACACCATTTCGCTGGTCGAACGCCAGATGACTATCCTGCGCGACCGCAATATCGAGTTGCGTCATCGCCTCTCGCACTTGATGGACGTGGCCCGCGACAACGACCGTCTTTTCGACAAGACCCGCCGCCTGATTCTCGCGCTGATGGACGCCACCAGCCTGGAAGACGTGGTGATCAGCGTCGAAGACAGTCTGCGCCAGGACTTCCAGGTGCCCTTCGTCAGCCTGATCCTGCTGGGTGACAACCCGATGCCGGTGGGCCGCTGGGTCACTCATGCCGACGCGCAAACGGCCATCGGCGGCTTGCTCTCGGAAGACAAAAGCGTCAGCGGCAGCCTGCGTGAACACGAACTGGACTTCCTGTTCGGCGAAGAACAGCGCAAGCAGATCGGCTCCACCGCCGTCGTCGCCATCAGCTACCAAGGCATCCACGGCGTCCTGGCCATCGCCAGCCGTGACCCGCAGCACTACAAGAGTTCGGTGGGCACGCTGTTCCTCAGCTACATCGCCGAAGTCATGGGCCGCGTGCTGCCACGGGTCAACACCTCCCTGCGCTCGGTACGCTGATCGTGGAACGGCAACTGGACGCTTACTGCGAACACCTGCGCAGTGAGCGGCAGGTGTCGCCTCACACGCTGTATGCCTACCGTCGCGACCTCGACAAAGTGCTGGGCTGGTGCGTCAAACAGAACATCAGCAGTTGGGCGGCCCTGGACATCCAGCGCCTGCGCAGCCTGATCGCTCGTCTGCATTCACAGGGCCAATCTTCGCGCAGCCTGGCGCGGCTGCTGTCGGCGGTGCGCGGGCTCTATCACTATCTGAACCGCGAAGGCCTCTGCGACCATGACCCGGCCAACGGCCTGGCGCCGCCGAAGGGCGAACGTCGGCTGCCAAAAACCCTCGACACCGATCGCGCGCTGCAACTGCTTGAGGGCGCGGTGGAAGATGATTTTCTGGCACGTCGGGATCAAGCGATCCTGGAGCTGTTCTATTCCTCAGGTTTACGGCTGTCGGAGCTGACCGGACTTAATCTGGATCAGTTGGACCTGGCCGACGGCATGGTTCAAGTGCTCGGCAAGGGCAGCAAGACCCGACTGCTGCCGGTCGGCAAAAAAGCTCGCGAAGCGCTGGAGCTGTGGCTGCCGCTACGGGCCATGACCAACCCGGCGGACGACGCGGTGTTTGTCAGCCAGCAAGGCCGGCGCCTCGGCCCACGGGCGATTCAGGTGCGGGTTAAAGCCGCTGGCGAGCGCGAACTGGGACAGAACCTGCATCCGCACATGCTGCGCCACTCCTTTGCCAGCCATTTGCTGGAGTCTTCCCAGGACTTGCGAGCGGTTCAGGAGTTGCTCGGCCACTCGGACATCAAAACCACCCAGATCTACACCCACCTGGACTTCCAGCACTTGGCGACGGTTTACGACAGCGCCCATCCAAGGGCCAAACGCATCAAAGGCGATGAGTCATGAGAATTCAATTGATCACCTTCGACCTCGACGACACCCTGTGGGACACCGCCCCGGTGATCGTCAGCGCCGAAGCCATATTGCGTGAATGGCTGACCGAACACGCACCAAATCTGGGCGCCGTGCCGGTGGAGCATTTGTGGGCGATTCGCGAACGGATCCTGAGCGGTGAGCCGGGCCTCAAGCACCGCATCAGCGCCCTGCGCCGCCGAGTCTTGTTCCACGCGCTGGAAGAGGCCGGTTACGACCATGGTCAGGCCTCAGATCTGGCCGACAAGAGTTTTGAAGTGTTTCTGCATGCGCGGCATCAGCTGGACATCTTCCCGGAGGTGCAACCGACCCTGGAGACTCTGGCCAATCACTACGCGCTCGGCGTGGTCACCAATGGCAACGCCGATGTGCGCCGGTTAGGGCTGGCGGATTACTTCAAGTTTGCCTTGTGCGCCGAAGACATCGGCATCGGCAAGCCGGATGCGCGACTGTTTCATGAGGCGTTGCAGCGTGGTGGTGCGACGGCCGAGACGGCCGTGCATATCGGCGATCATCCGGGTGACGACATTGCCGGCGCCCAGCAGGCGGGTTTGCGGGCGATCTGGTTTAACCCGACGGGCAAAGTTTGGGAAGCCGAGAAGGCACCAGATGCCGAGATACGCAGCCTGAGCGAGTTGCCGGCGTTGTTGGCCCTCTGGAACGCCCAACATTGATCCTGTTTAGTACAAAATCAAATGTGGGAGCGGGCTTGCTCGCGAAAGCGGTGTGTCAGTCGACATCAATGCTGACTGACACGGCCCCTTCGCGAGCAAGCCCGCTCCCACAGGGGATCACTGCAAATTCCAGATTTTTACACTGCCCATAAAAAAGCCCGCAGCGACGGCGGGCTTTTTCAGCAAGCAAGTAGCAGGCTCAGATAGGCCGGCTGCCGTACTTGTTGTCAGGCTTCTTGGGCGGATCGGCGACCACATTGGCCTCCACTTCCTGCACCTTGCCGCCCTTGGCCAGGAACTCATCCATGGCCCGCGCCAGAGCGTCACGCTCCTTGTTTTTTGCTTCGACGCTCGGCAGTTCATCGACCGATACCGCTGCCTTGGCTTTGCCTTTGGCGGTCGGAACGGGCGTTTCACCGCCATCGTCGTCAGCAACGTCTTCCGCTGCTGTTTCCAGACCTTCTTCGGTTTCGTCGTCGTCGCCTACTTCGAGGTCGTCGTTTTCCAGATCATCGTCGCTCATGTTCTACCTCATGACTTGCGAAAAGCAGATTAGTTATAGCCCAGCTTCGCCGTCTGTCGAAGGCCGCCGGAAAAAATTCTACAACCGCTGGCAACCAGCGGTTTATGCCTCTTCACCGTGCACGGTGGCGAGGACTTTACGGGCACCGCCAAAATCACGGTGCTCGCCCAGATAAACGCCTTGCCAGGTCCCCAACGCCAGTCGGCCTGCCGAAATCGGCAAACTGAGCTGACAGCCAAGCACGCTGGCCTTGAAGTGCGCCGGGAGGTCGTCCAGGCCTTCGTCGTTATGCTCATAGCCGTCTGTTCCTTGTGGGATCAGACGATTGAAAAATCGTTCGAAGTCGCGACGTACCGCCGGATCGGCGTTCTCGTTGATGGTCAACGACGCCGAGGTATGCTGCAGCCACAAATGCAACAGGCCGACCCGACATGCCTTGAGTTCAGGCAGGCCGGCGAGTAACTCGTCCGTTACCAGATGAAAGCCCCGGGGCCTCGCCCGCAGGGTAATCAGAGTCTGTTGCCACATACAGTTCTCCGCACGTTCGGGGCGCATTCTAGCGCGCTCTGGGAAAAAACAAAGGCCCTAATATTCCTTCAATCATGTAAGCCATTGGCCGCAGAAAAACGCTCGTCGTAAACGCCACTAAACGTGTACGAAAAAACCTTTCAGCAGTTCCTTCACTGACAAACTCCAGACAAAAAAATGCCCGGCAAGCCGGGCAAGTTTTTTTGTGCGCGTACTTACAAGTTGTAGCCGCGTTCGTTGTGGAGTGCCAGATCGATGCCGACCGCCTCTTCTTCCTCAGTGATACGCAGACCCATGACGGCGTCCAGCACTTTGAGAATGATGAAGGTGACGATCGCGGTGTAGATCACCGTGAAGCCCACGCCTTTGCACTGAATCCAGACTTGTGCGGCGATGTCGGTGACGGTGCCGAAACCACCCAGCGACGGTGCAGCGAAGACACCGGTCAGGATCGCGCCGAGGATACCGCCGATACCGTGCACGCCGAAGGCGTCCAGGGAGTCGTCATAGCCGAGTTTGCGTTTCAGGGTGGTGGCGCAGAAGAAGCACACCACGCCGGCAGCCAGACCGATGACCAGAGCGCCCATCGGGCCCACGGTGCCAGCGGCTGGGGTGATTGCAACCAGACCGGCCACAACACCCGAAGCGATACCCAGGGCACTTGGTTTGCCGTGAGTGATCCACTCGGCGAACATCCAGCCCAGTGCAGCGGCGGCGGTTGCGATCTGGGTCACCAGCATCGCCATACCAGCAGTGCCGTTGGCCGCTGCGGCGGAGCCGGCGTTGAAGCCGAACCAGCCAACCCACAGCATGGCAGCGCCCATCAGGGTGTAACCGAGGTTGTGCGGCGCCATCGGGGTGGTCGGGAAGCCTTTACGTTTGCCCAGTACCAGGCAGGCAATCAGACCGGCCACACCGGCGTTGATGTGCACCACGGTGCCGCCGGCGAAGTCCAGCACGCCCCAGTCCCACAACAGGCCGCCGTTACCGGACCAGACCATGTGCGCGATGGGTGCATAAACCAGAGTGAACCAGACGCCCATGAAGATCAGCATGGCGGAGAACTTCATCCGCTCGGCGAAGGCACCGACGATCAGCGCAGGGGTGATGATGGCGAACGTCATCTGGAAGGTGACGAACACCGCTTCAGGGAACAGCGCCGCAGGCCCGGTCAGGCTCGCTGGCGTGACACCGGCGAGGAATGCCTTGCCCATGCCACCGAAGAACGAGTTGAAGTTGATGACGCCCTGTTCCATGCCGGTGGTGTCGAACGCGATGCTGTAGCCATAAATGACCCACAGGATGCTGATCAGACCGGTAATGGCGAAGCACTGCATCATCACGGAAAGAATGTTTTTGGAGCGAACCATGCCGCCGTAGAACAGCGCGAGGCCGGGAATGGTCATGAACAGCACGAGGGCTGTCGAGGTCATCATCCAGGCAGTGTCGCCGGAGTTGAGGACTGGGGCTGCCACTTCGTCTGCCGCCATGGCCAGGCCGGGCATTACGAGGGACAACAGGGCTCCTAGCCCTGCGAATTTACGCAGAGTCATATTGTTTTCTCCTGGGGCGTTGGGTTTGTGGCGGCTTAGATTGCGTCGGTATCGGTTTCGCCGGTACGGATGCGAATCGCCTGCTCCAGATTGACCACGAAGATCTTGCCGTCACCGATCTTGCCGGTGTTGGCAGCCTTGGTTATCGCCTCGATAACCCGGTCAAGATCCTTGTCGTCAATGGCGACATCGATCTTCACCTTTGGCAGGAAATCGACCACGTATTCCGCGCCGCGATACAGCTCGGTGTGACCCTTCTGCCGACCGAAGCCTTTGACTTCAGTAACGGTAATGCCCTGCACGCCGATCTCGGACAGCGACTCGCGTACGTCGTCCAGTTTGAACGGCTTGATGATGGCAGTGACTAGCTTCATGAAAACTCTCTCCCGAATTGGTGGACTTGCCCCAGGAAAACAAACCCGACTCAAGTCTAAGCGCAGTGCCTGGCTTTGTAACGCATCGTCGGCCTTACCTGCCCGTCCGACGCCTGCTAACCACTCCGCACGAAACACTTCCCCCGTTCCGCTTGGCGCACTGCATTCGTCACAGCGACTGCATCAGTGCATGGGTCACTACCGACTAAGCAGAAAGCTTGCCATCTCGCCGAAACCCACTGATTTCAAGCCTTTAGCCGCTGCTGCAAGCGGCTTCGCGCAAAATGGCCCGACGGATACGCACAACAACAGTGCACAGCCGTCCGTCCCCATGCGCGAAAAGCGTGCACCCCTGACTGCGAGATTGACTATAGACACTGCGTGATACACTGCCCGCCATTGTTGACAGGACATTACCCATGCTCGCGCCCAAAGACTTCCTCGATGCCCTGAGCGGCACCACCTCCCGCCTCTTCAGCGGCGAAACCCCACTGCCGAAAAGCGAAATCGAAAGCCAGTTCAAGGCTCTGTTGCAGAGCGGCTTCAGCAAGCTGGATCTGGTGAGCCGGGAAGAGTTTGATAGCCAGATGGTTGTGCTCGCACGGACTCGTGCACGGTTGGAAAGTCTTGAGGCGAAGGTTGCGGAGCTGGAAGCGAAGCTCAATCCACCTTCCGAATAACACCACATTCCCTGTGGGAGCGGGCTTGCCCGCGAATGGAGTCGCCTCGGTCTACCAGCCATCCCACACGAGACAGACCACCCCTGTAGGAGCTGCCGAAGGCTGCGATCTTTTGATCTTTAAGCCCTCAAGAACCCCGGCAGCGTCCTACAAGAAAACCACCGCCGTCCGATTGCGCCGCAAAGCCCCGGTTCCTAAGCTCACCTTCTGCTGAATATTCAGCACTGGGTTTGGCGACCTGGAACCAAGCTATGCACGCAACCTCATTCGATTATGGATATCTCTCCCAATTCGAATTATGGCGGCTGCGTGTGGGAGACCTTCGGGTCTGCCGGTATTCGCCTGGCCGGTTCGCCAACCCGCACGCAGCTGCCACCCTTATTGTTTGGCGACGATAAGTGGCAGTCATCTATCAAGCGAATTTGGGTACTGCACCATGGACGAAAACTATCTGACCACACACGTCTTCACCCGCCACAAACTCCACCTCCACGCCCTCCTTCTGGAAAACCAACCCTGGTTCAGCGCCCGCGACCTGGGCCGCCTGCTACGCCTCTACCTCGACGAACGCGCCGTCCGAAAACTCGACACCGACCAACATCAGTCATTACGGATACTCACCCACGGCACCATCGAAAACACCCTGCTAATCAGCGAGTCCGGCGTCTACGCCCTACTCGTCTACCACTATTGCCCCGAATACCGAGGCCTGCGCGAATGGCTAACCCACAACGTAGTGCCAGCCCTCAGAGACGCCCAACAACCCACCTCAACCGAACGCCCGATCCTGAGCCTGCTGAACTGGCCAGAGATGTCGTTGAGTTTGCTGCACTGGAATAACCAACCGTGGATTAGGTTGCAGGATGTTCCGCAGATGCTGGCGGATAGTGAACGGCCGCAGCCTGCAGTCAATGCACCTTGGTGGAAGCGTGCTTCCCGAATACTCCAGGCATTCTGAACGACAAAAAAAACCCCACGTTACAGCGTGGGGTTCGTTCAGGAATTGAGGCTCAGGCGCAGTGCGGAAGCCGCTCAACCTGATCCCGGATCGCGGCCCCTCGCTCAATCTCGGCTTTGCGCAAATCGTAAGTCGATTGCAGGTTCAGCCAGAATTCCGGGGTCGTGTCCAGACAGATAGATAGCCTTAGAGCCATATCAGCGCTGACACCCCGACGCTGGAGCACGATGTCGTTCACCGTTGGTGTCGAAACGCTCAATGCTCTGGCCAAAGCCGCAGCAGTAAGGCTCAGAGGCTCCAGGTATTCCTCTTTGAGGATCTCGCCGGGGTGAACCGGGCGCATACCATTCTTAATCGTCACGCCCCATTGCCTCCTGCCCCAAGAATGAATATTCAGCGTTGAGCAGCGGTGCCTACTCGAAACGCGGAGTTCTTAAGTTTCGTACAGATCAAAAACCGCCCCAGCCGAAGCTGGAGCGGTTTCCGCCGGGTCAATCCTTACCGCGGATCATCCCAGCGGTCCCGCAGAAACTCGTACAGGCGAAAAGCCCATAGCGCGTTTCTAACGAGGCTCCACATATGTTTAAGAAACTTAGACATACTTTGGCCCTCCTTGCGTGAGGCCAAACCTCCAGTGCACTTTCCGGTGTACGCACACCTTTGGGAATACATGTGAGTGTGTTCGCTGAGGCGGCCGGGTGTGGGTTCCTCAAAACCTGCGCCGGCACGACTCTCACATCGTGTTGAGGAACATGAAAATCTTTACGCCCCCAGCCACACTTCGAAATCACTCACTCATCGAGCCTCATCGCGGCGAATGCTATCGCAGTTCTTTCAATGCTTACCTTTCAAATCTGCTAACGAGTTGTATCAAATCATGAAGTGGCGAACGTCCTTTCCATCTCCTCGCTGTTATTGGTTCCTACCATAAGCAGATCGCTATTGACGCTTGCCTGGAAGATCAAATTTGAATAGGCTTCCCATCGTGAGTGTTTTCGTTGAGGAAGCGCAGGCCTCGGCCTCACCGAAGCCTGCAAATAAAAAACCGCCTACTCAAGGCGGTTTTTTTTCGCCTTCGATTTAGCTTTCGCCGACATCCTTCATCGATCCAGGCAACGTCCTACAACAACCTCATCCCGCGACTGATTACGTCGACAATCCCCATTCCCTTACGCTTTTCCCCACCCGAAAGACACTCGCAACATCCTGCGGAAGTTTGGCACCTGCGCCGCTGCACTACCCGACTACCCTTCAAAAAACCGCAGGAAGCGGTTCCCGTAAAGCTCAAGGAACGACCATGTCACTCTCCATCGTTCACAGCCGCGCCCAGATTGGCGTGGATGCGCCCGCCGTTACCGTAGAAGTCCATCTTGCCAACGGTTTGCCCTCATTGACGATGGTTGGTTTACCCGAAGCGGCAGTAAAGGAAAGCAAGGACCGGGTACGTAGCGCGATCATCAATTCAGGCCTGCAATTTCCGGCGCGGCGCATCACGCTGAATCTCGCGCCTGCGGACTTACCGAAGGATGGCGGACGGTTTGATCTGGCGATTGCCTTGGGGATTCTGTCCGCCAGTGTGCAGGTGCCAACGTTGACGCTGGATGGCATTGAATGCCTGGGAGAGTTGGCGTTGTCAGGCGCGGTACGTGCCGTGAGAGGCGTGTTGCCGGCTGCGCTCGCCGCACGCAAGGCCGGGCGTTCGTTGATGGTGCCGCGGGCGAACGCCGAGGAGGCGTGCCTGGCGTCGGGGTTGAAGGTTTTTGCCGTGGATCACCTGCTGGAAGCCGTTGCGCACTTCAATGGACATACGCCAGTCGAGCCCTACGTTTCCAACGGGTTGCTCTATGCAAGTAAACCCTATCCGGACTTGAATGAAGTGCAGGGGCAAATCTCGGCCAAGCGCGCATTGCTGATTGCGGCGGCTGGAGCTCATAACCTGCTGTTTAGCGGACCGCCGGGGACCGGGAAAACACTGTTGGCGAGTCGGTTACCGGGGCTGCTTCCCCCGTTAGCCGAAAACGAGGCGCTGGAAGTCGCTGCCATTCAATCCGTCACCAGTTGCGTGCCCTTGAGCCACTGGCCGCAAAGACCATTCCGCCAACCCCATCACTCGGCCTCCGGCCCGGCGTTGGTGGGCGGCGGTTCGAAGCCGCAGCCCGGCGAAATCACCCTCGCCCATCATGGCGTGCTGTTCCTCGACGAACTTCCGGAATTCGATCGTAAGGTGTTGGAGGTTTTAAGGGAGCCGCTGGAGTCCGGCCACATCGTGATTTCTCGCGCCAAGGATCGAGTACGCTTCCCGGCACGCTTTCAATTGGTAGCGGCGATGAACCCCTGTCCCTGTGGATATCTTGGCGAACCCAGCGGCAAATGCAGTTGTACACCAGACATGGTCCAGCGCTACCGCAACAAACTGTCGGGCCCACTGCTGGATCGCATCGACCTGCACCTGACCGTCGCCCGTGAAGCTACGGCTTTGAATCCAGCGTTGAAGGCCGGCGACGACACGGCCACTGCTGCTGTTCTGGTCGCCGATGCACGAGAGCGGCAACACAAACGCCAGGGCTGCGCCAACGCCTTTCTCGATTTGCCAGGCCTGCGCCGCCATTGCAACTTATCCACAGCCGACGAAACCTGGCTGGAGACAGCGTGTGAACGACTGACCTTGTCGCTAAGGTCAGCACATCGACTGCTCAAAGTGGCGCGCACTCTGGCGGACCTTGAGCATGTCGATGGCATCACCCGCGAGCATCTGGCCGAGGCGCTGCAATACCGGCCGAGCACAAATTAGCAGGGATTATTCCTTGGTGAGATCCACCAACGGCGTTTGCCGCACCTCAGTCTGCCGCCCGCCCTGAATCTCGTTCACTCGCTTCAACGCGTTATCCACAGCCCCCTTGTCCGCCAGCAAGCTGTAGCTGATCTGGAACTGCTTCTGCTCCTTGGCAGCAATCGTTGGCACCAGATTCAGTGGCCGCTGATACCGGCGGTTGTAGGAAAAGCTCGTTCCTGGCTCAAGACCCGTGACATAGCCCTGCCCTTGGGTGTCCGTGTTTTTCCACAGGGAGAACACCGGCAACTGCTGAGTATTGAAACCCACCGACACCCCGAGGCTGCCGGCCTTGTTATGCAACACGGTGAGCGTATCGCCCTTGGCGTCGGCATACGGCACAACGTTGTAAACCGTCTCGTCGTAGTCCTTGGTCGGTGCGCGATAGGTTTGCCAGTCCGGCAGATCCCCTTTTGCCTTGTCATTGAACGGCGAGACCTGTTTCACCGGTGCGGCGAAACGGGCGCCCTGCTCCAGGAATGGAGTACTGAAATTGCTGTGGTACAACGCCTGATATTCCTTTGGATAATCGCCGTTGTTAGTGAGGGTGTCGTTGAGGGCGAACGCTGCGCTGCCGGGCTCGGTGACCAGTTCGGTCATCACCGAGAAGTCGACTTTCTTGAACGCCTGCTCTTTCAGCTCGCCGCGCAGGCTGATGGTGTAAGGCGCTTTTTCATCGATGTGCAACGTGACTTTGCTGGCCGGGATGTTGGCGGCGCGGCCGTGGAGCGTCAGCAGTTCACCGTTGTCCATGCCGGGGTGACCGACCCACTCGTAGCCACAGCGGGCGACCAGTTCGTTAAAGCCTTCCAGCCAACCCAATCCGCCGCGACCATTGAGTTCAATGAAGGACGGATTGACCACGTCCTTGACCGGCGAATCCCAACCCATGCGCAAATCACCGACCGACGCCTGCAGGACGTTCATCCCGCGGGTCGGCACCACCGAGAGCTTCATGGTGCCGTTATCGATATCGACGATGCTGACGCCCTCCTGCCGACCGCCGTGCAAGGTGCGCAGGGTGACCGAGAAGGGTTTACCGGTTTTGATGCCGAGTTGCTGACTGGTGATCTGCCAGTTCTGGGCCGCTTTGTCGGTGTCGAGCAACACGTAGTCCCAAGCCATGGCGTGGGAGGTAGCCGACAGCGCACCGAGAGCGATGATGAGTTTGAGCGGAGTCATGACAGGAGCCTTTCTTGGAGTTGTGTCGTTTTTATAGTCTTGCTGAAACGATTCATCAAGCTTAAAAACAACACAACTCAGCTCATGGCAGAGAAAGAATGCGGCGGCGCCTCAGCGGAACCGGTCAACCTCATGCCGCAAATCCGCCGCCAGCTTCTCCAACTCTTTGGCAGTGATCGCCAGATTGGACACCACTTCGCGCTGCTCACTGTTCGCCAGGGCAATGCTTTGCAGGTTGCTGCTCAGCAAGGTGGCGGTACTGCTCTGCTCTTGAGTCGCGGTGGTGATCGCCGCGAATTGCTGACCGGCAGAATGGCTTTGCTCATCGATCCGTGCCAGGGCACTGGCGACGTTGGCGTTGCGCGACAGGCCTTCCTGCATCAACACATTGCCCTGTTCCATGGTGCTGATGGCGTTACCGGTTTCCTGCTGGATGCTTTGAATCATGCCGGAAATTTCATCTGTCGCCTGACGGGTACGCGAAGCCAGGTTACGCACCTCATCGGCGACCACGGCAAAGCCACGACCCTGTTCGCCGGCACGAGCGGCTTCGATGGCGGCGTTGAGCGCCAGCAGGTTGGTTTGATCGGCAATCGAGGTAATCACACCGACGATGCCACCGATTTCCTGGGAGCGCTGACCCAAGGTATTGATCACCGTCGCCGTGCTGTTCAGCGCGCCGGCGATTTGCTCCAGAGACGAGGACGCTTCGTCCATCGACGTACGACCGATCTGGGTTTGCTGTGCGTTTTCCTGAGCCAGACGCTGGGTGTTACCCATGTTGTCGGCAATATTCAGGGAAGTGGCGCTGAACTCTTCCACGGCGCCGGCCATGCTGGTGATTTCGCCCGACTGCTGCTCCATCCCTTCATAGGCGCCGCCGGACAGACCGGACAAGGCCTGGGCGCGGCTGTTGACCTCTTGCGAGGCCTTGCGGATGTGCTCGACCATGGTCGACAGCGCCTGGCTCATCTGGTTGAACGCACGGGCCAGCTGACCGATTTCGTCATTGCTCGATACGTTCAGCCGCACGCTCAAATCACCGGCGCCCAAGGCTTCGGCCTGACGCACCAGATCACCCAGCGGCGCGAGTTTGCTGCGCAGCAACCAGACCGCCGCCCCCACAGCGATCAACATCGCCAGCAGACTGCCAATCGCCAATTGAATGCCGACACTCCAGGTCACGGCACGAATTTCGGTTTTCGGCATGCTCGCCACCACCGACCATGGGCCGCCTTCAAACGGTACGGCAATGCTGTAGAAATCTTCGGACTTGTCGCTCCAGAACTCGCCCTTGCCCGGCGTTTTCGCCAAGCCAACGATGGTCGGAGTCGCTTGATCCAGCGCTTGTACGCCCGCGATCGGCACCAGCCATTTGCTCTGTTCATCCAGCAGCGCCAGGGAACCGGTCTGGCCGATACGGAAGCGCTTGAGGTTGGCAAACTGCGCGTTCTGCGCGTCGGTGTAGTCGAATCCTACGAACAGAACGGCAATCACCTTACCGCCGCTGTCACGTACGGGGGTGTACTGAGTCATGTAGGAGCGTTCGAACAACAAGGCGCGACCGACGTAGGCCTGCCCCGCCATCAAGCGGGCATAGGCCGGGTTCGCGTGATCGAGCAGCGTGCCGATGGCTCGGGTGCCATCCTGTTTGCTCAGGGACGTGCTGACCCGGATGAAGTCTTCGCCGCTGCGCACAAACACCGTCGCCACGCCGGCGGTCATTTGCTTGAACTCATCCACTTCCTTGAAATTGTTGTTCAGCACTTCGCTGCCCAGGTGCAGGCCCGGCGTCTGCGCGCCCGCTACCGCCACCGGTTCATCCGGATGCACGCTCAGACCGGCGCTGAAGCGCTTCTCGAACAGACCGCTCAGGCGCTGGGTGCTTTCACGCAACGTGCCGTGAAAGGTGCTCAACTGATCGGCCAGCAACCGGGCTTCACTGGCCAGGTGCTCTTCGCGGGTGGCGAGGTTGGCGGTGTCCAGCGAACGCAGGGCGAACACGGTACTGCCGCTGATGACAATCGCCAGTATCACGGCAAGCGCAAGACCAAGCTGTGAGGCGATCCGGGCACGAGGTTGAGACATGACAGCTCCTGGCCGAGCGACCGGATCCTCCTTGATCTGGCTGCACACTCAGCAAAATTCTAATAATGGGAATTGCGTCGAACCTGCACGAAGGTTCCACCTGCATTTTCGGCGGAAAATCTGAATACTTGAGTAATTAGCCGGGATATGGCTCAAGGCCGCCATTGCGGCGGCTCTATCAATTCAGCTCAAGTGTTGAACGTCGGGCAATTCCATTGCTCGGGCTTCGCCTTGCAGGAAGTCGCTGAGCCTGCGCAAACGTTCACCTCCGGGGCGGGTTTTCGGCCAGACCAGGTAATATTTCTCACCGCTGGCGACGGCCGTCGGCCACGGCAGACTCAGACGTCCCTGAGCCACATCTTCCGCTACCATCAGCAGATCACCCATGGACACGCCATAACCTCGGGCGGCAGCGATCATGCCCAGTTCCAGCGTGTCGAACACCTGCCCGCCCTTGAGCGACACCTGATCCGCCAGCCCCATGCGTTCCAGCCAACTGCGCCAGTCGCGACGATCCGGTGTCGGGTGCAGCAGTTCGGCATTGGCCAGCCGTGCGACATCCCACGGTTGCTCCTGCAAAAGATTCGGCGCGCCGACTGGAATCAGCTCTTCCGGGAACAGGAAACTCGCCTCCCAGTCCGGCGGAAAATGCCCATTGCTGAGGATGACGGCGCAGTCGAACGGTTCATGGTTGAAGTCCACCGAGTCGACGTCCATCCAGGCGCTGGTCAATTGCACCTCGTTGCCCGGTTGCAGGTGCCGAAAGCGGCTGAGCCGGGCCAGCAGCCAACGCATGGTCAGGGTTGACGGCGCTTTCATGCGCAGGATGTCATCTTCGGCGCGCAAGGTATTGCAGGCCCGCTCCAGGGCGGTGAAGCCTTCGCGAATACCGGGCAGGATCAACCGCGCCGATTCGGTCAATTGCAGATTGCGCCCACTGCGGTGAAACAGCCGACAGGCAAAATGCTCTTCGAGCGTACGAATATGCCGACTGACCGCACTTTGAGTAATCGATAACTCTTCGGCCGCACGGGTAAACGAGCTGTGCCGCGCCGCCGCTTCGAATGCGCGCAGGGCATACAAGGGAGGAAGACGACGGGACATTCGGAAAGCTCCTATAGCGGGATTCGGTCACCCTAGCAGAAACTCTTCAGCATGAGTTTGAATCATGCAACCCATCCTTTTTATCCCTTTGTGCAAACCCCGTAGAGCGCCGAGAATCGACGCTTTCCTGTCCTCTCTGATAATCGAGCGTGATGACCATGCAGCATCCAGCACGTACCGAACTCTGGGCCATCCTGCGGCTGGCGGGGCCGTTGATTGCCTCGCAGTTGGCGCACATGCTGATGATCCTCACCGACACCTTGATGATGGCGCGCCTGAGTCCTGAGGCGCTGGCCGGTGGCGGTCTGGGCGCAGCAACTTATTCGTTCGTGTCGATCTTCTGCATTGGCGTGATCGCCGCGGTCGGCACCCTCGTGGCAATCCGTCAGGGTGCCGGCGACATCGTCGGCGCCGCCAGGCTGACCCAGGCCGGGTTATGGCTGGCGTGGTTGATGGCGTTGGTGGCCGGGCTGCTGCTGTGGAACCTCAAGCCGGTGTTGCTGCTGTTCGGCCAGACCGAAACCAACGTCCACGCGGCCGGGCAATTCCTGCTGATCCTGCCGTTCGCCCTGCCCGGCTACCTGAGCTTCATGGCCCTGCGCGGCTTCACCAGTGCCATCGGCCGGGCAACACCGGTGATGGTCATCAGCCTCGGCGGCACCGTGGCCAACTTCCTGCTCAATTACGCATTGATTACCGGCATGTTCGGTCTGCCGAAACTGGGGTTGATGGGCATCGGGCTGGTTACCGCTATTGTCGCCAACTGCATGGCGCTGGCGCTGGCCTGGCACATACGTCGGCATCCGGCCTACGACGCTTATCCCTTGCGTCAGGGCTTGTCGCGACCTAACCGTCAATACCTCAAGGAACTGTGGCGCCTGGGCCTGCCGATTGGTGGCACCTACGCGGTGGAAGTCGGACTGTTTGCTTTCGCCGCGCTGTGCATGGGCACCATGGGCAGTACGCAACTGGCGGCGCACCAGATCGCCCTGCAGATTGTTTCGGTGGCGTTCATGATTCCGGCGGGGCTTTCGTATGCGATCACCATGCGCATCGGCCAGCATTACGGTGCCGGACAGTTGCTGGATGCACGTCTGGCCGGACGGGTCGGGATCGCCTTTGGTGCCGCGTCAATGCTGGGCTTTGCCATGGTCTTCTGGTTGCTGCCGAATCAGTTGATCGGTTTGTTCCTGGACCACAATGACCCGGCGTTCCGCGACGTCATCAACCTGGCCGTGAGCCTGTTGGCGGTCGCCGCGTGGTTTGAGCTGTTCGACGGCACGCAAACCATCGCCATGGGCTGCATTCGCGGGCTCAAGGATGCCAAGACCACGTTCCTGGTGGGTTTGTGGGGTGCTATTGGCTGATTGGCGCGCCAGCCGCCTGGTGGATGGCCTTCCATTTGAATTGGGGGCCGACGGGTGTCTGGTGGGGATTGGCGCTGGGGCTGGCGTGTGCGGCGGTGAGCCTGACGTGGGCGTTTGAGTGGAAGATGAAACGGATGATCAGGCGCGAACCGGCGCCAGAACAGAACTTCGGGACCGTCCAGACAGAATGAGATCAATGTGGGAGCGGGCTTGCTCGCGAAGGGGGCGTGTCAGTCGACATCATTTTGACTGACATACCGCTTTCGCGAGCAAGCCCGCTCCCACATTTGTCCGTGGTTAGTTCACGACTTCCTGTGCAGGCTGTTGGCTGCTGCCAAAGGTCAGGTATTCCACCAGTTCAGCCAACGGCAACGGCTTGCTGATCAAATATCCTTGCACCTGATCGCAGCCAAACCCGCGCAACAGATCCAGTTGCTCCGGCGTTTCTACGCCTTCGGCCACCACTTCCAGATTGAGGTTGTGCGCCAGGTTAATCATCGCGTGGACCAGTTTTCGATTCTCTTCGCGCTGCTCCATGCCGCCGACAAAGCTCTTGTCGATCTTCAATAAGGCAATCGGCAGGCTGTTGAGGTGCACGAACGAAGAGAAACCGGTGCCGAAGTCGTCGAGGGAGAAGCGCACACCCAGACGCCCCAGGGCATCCATGGTCTGTTTGACCAGATCGCTGCGGCGCATCACCGCGGTTTCAGTCAGTTCGAACTCCAGCCATTGCGCCTCGACGCCGCGTTCGGCAATCAACCGACTCAGTGTCGAGAGTAACTGGCTGTCCTGAAACTGCCGGAACGACAGGTTGATCGCCATGTGCAGCGCTGGCAGACCCCGCTCGCGCAACGCCTGCATGTCCCGCAGGGCCCGCGAAATCACCCAGTAACCCAGCGGCACGATCAAGCCGCTTTGCTCGGCCAGCGGCACGAATTCGCTGGGAGGCAGCAAGCCGCGCTCGACATGACGCCAGCGTACCAAGGCCTCGAGGCCGACGATCTGCCCGTCCTCAAGGTTCAGCCGTGGCTGGTAATGCAATTCCAGCTCGTCACGACGCAACGCCCGGCGCAGCTCGCTTTCGAGGTCGGCCATGCTGCGGGCATTGCGGTTGATGCGTTCGTTGAAGATGTGAAAGGTACAGCCCTGCGTACTTTTGGCTTGTTGCATGGCGATGTGTGCGTGCCACATCAGCGGGTCGGCGCCGGCCTGAGCCCGGGCGTGGGCAATACCGAGGCTGGAACCGATCAACAGGCTTTCGCCATCGACCCAGTAAGGTTCGGCCAGCGCTTCCGTAATGCGCTCGGCCATCCATTCGGCGCGCTGAGGCGCGCGGCGGGTGTCGATCAGCAGGGCGAACTCATCACTGCCCAGCCGCGCCAATTGATCGCTGGCCTCAAGCTGGCTTTTCAGCCGCGCGACCACTTGCAGGATCAACCGGTCACCGGCCTGGTGGCCGAGGGCATCGTTGGCGTGGCGGAAGTTGTCGAGGTCGAGGTGACCGAGGGCCAGGCCGCGGCCGTCGTTTTCCGCCAGGCGTGCCGCCAGTAAGGTCTGGAAACCCTGGCGATTGGCGATGCCGGTCAGCGGGTCTTGCTCGGCCAGGCGCTGCAGGGTGTTTTCCAGCACGCCACGCTCGCGCACATGCCGCAGGCACCGGCGCAACATGCCGGAATCAAGGTGATCGCGCACCAGCCAGTCACTCACACCATCGGGCGGCGACAGCGGCTCATGTTCGAGCAGCAATACCGTCGGCAGGCTGCAACGGCCAGGTAGAGGTTGAAGCGCTGGAATCGTCAACAACACCGCACCGCGGTTGTCATCGAACAGACTGCTGACTGACTCCCAGCTCGGCGCGCTGATCAGCACGGTCGAGCTCCCCATCGGAGCCAGACACTCACGCAACAACGCTGCCCACGCTGGCTCTTCGGCCAGTAGCAGCAAACGCAAGGGTTCGACAGGCGTAGACAAGCTAGCTCCCTAGACTCTGCAAAGATGTAGGCGGCGGGCATTATGCAGCGCCGGTAACCAATGACCAAATGACCTCGGTTATCAAACGCGGCTTTGTATCTTGAATAACGAACAATAGACGCACATTTATCGCGCATCCTGCGTGAAAGTATCAAAACCGGCAAATATAGATAGCGTGCTGCGTCACAAGTCGGAGAGAGCAGCACAATTCGCTGAGCCTGTTAAAATGCCGGCCCATTTCGCAAACGACTCCCTGACTTCGTATGTCCCGACTCAATCCCCGGCAGCAAGAAGCCGTGAGCTACGTCGGCGGCCCTCTTTTGGTGCTCGCCGGCGCAGGCTCCGGCAAGACCAGCGTGATCACGCGCAAGATCGCCCACCTGATCCAGAACTGTGGCATCCGCGCCCAGTACATCGTCGCCATGACCTTTACCAACAAGGCCGCGCGCGAGATGAAGGAACGGGTCGGCACCTTGCTCAAGGGCGGCGAAGGCCGCGGCCTGACGGTCTGCACCTTCCACAATCTGGGCCTGAACATCATCCGCAAGGAACACGTGCGGCTGGGCTACAAGCCGGGTTTCTCGATCTTCGACGAGACCGACGTCAAAGCCCTGATGACCGACATCATGCAGAAGGAATACTCGGGCGACGACGGCGTCGACGAGATCAAGAACATGATCGGCTCATGGAAAAACGACCTGATCCTGCCGCCCGAAGCCCTGGAAAACGCGCGCAACCCCAAGGAACAGACCGCCGCCATCGTATACACCCACTATCAGCGCACGCTCAAGGCGTTCAACGCGGTGGACTTCGACGACCTGATCCTGCTGCCGGTGAAGCTGTTCCAGGAACACGCCGACATCCTCGAAAAATGGCAGAACAAAGTCCGCTACCTGCTGGTAGACGAATACCAGGACACCAACGCCAGCCAGTATTTGCTGGTGAAGTTGCTCATCGGCATACGCAACCAGTTCACCGTGGTCGGTGACGACGACCAGTCGATCTACGCCTGGCGCGGCGCCCGGCCGGAAAACCTGATGTTGCTCAAGGACGATTACCCGTCCCTGAAAGTGGTGATGCTGGAGCAAAACTATCGCTCCACCAGCCGCATCCTGCGCTGCGCCAACGTACTGATCTCGAACAACCCGCACGAATTCGAAAAGCAGCTGTGGAGTGAGATGGGCCACGGCGACGAGATCCGCGTGATCCGTTGCCGCAACGAAGACGCCGAAGCCGAACGCGTGGCTGTGGAGCTGCTGACCCTGCACTTGCGCACGGATCGGCCGTACAGCGATTTTGCGATTCTGTATCGCGGTAACTACCAGGCCAAGCTGATCGAGCTGAAGCTGCAACACCACCAGATTCCGTATCGCCTGTCCGGCGGCAACAGCTTTTTCGGACGTCAGGAAGTGAAAGACCTGATGGCCTACTTCCGCCTGATCGTGAACCCGGACGACGACAACGCCTTCCTGCGGGTGATCAACGTCCCACGCCGGGAGATCGGTTCGACCACGCTGGAAAAGCTTGGCAACTACGCCACCGAACGCAAAATCTCGATGTACGCCGCCACCGATGAAATCGGTCTGGGCGAGCATCTGGACACGCGCTTCACCGATCGACTGTCGCGCTTCAAGCGCTTCATGGACAAGGTCCGCGAGCAGTGCGCCGGCGAAGACCCGATCTCGGCGCTGCGCAGCATGGTCATGGACATCGACTACGAGAACTGGCTGCGCACCAACAGTTCCAGCGACAAGGCCGCCGATTACCGCATGGGTAACGTCTGGTTCTTGATCGAGGCGCTGAAGAACACCCTCGAAAAAGACGAAGAAGGCGAGATGACCGTCGAAGACGCCATCGGCAAACTCGTCCTGCGCGACATGCTGGAGCGTCAGCAGGAAGAGGAAGACGGCGCAGAAGGCGTGCAGATGATGACCTTGCACGCCTCCAAAGGTCTGGAATTCCCTTACGTGTTCATCATGGGCATGGAAGAGGAAATCCTCCCGCACCGTTCCAGCATCGAAGCCGACACCATTGAAGAAGAACGTCGCTTGGCTTACGTCGGGATTACCCGAGCGCGTCAGACACTGGCCTTCACCTTCGCCGCCAAGCGTAAGCAATACGGCGAGATCATCGACTGCGCGCCGAGCCGCTTTCTTGATGAGCTGCCGCCGGATGACCTGGCCTGGGAAGGCACCGACGACACACCCGTTGAAGTCAAAGCCGTTCGCGGCAATACCGCATTGGCGGATATACGCGCGATGTTAAAGCGCTAGAATCGACTACTTTTTAACCAGCCTTAGGCGCACAAGCCGCCCGAAGAGGAAAGCTTCATGGAAGCACTGCACAAGAAAATTCGCGAAGAAGGCATCGTGCTTTCCGACCAGGTCCTGAAAGTCGACGCCTTTCTGAACCACCAGATCGACCCGGCCCTGATGAAGCTGATCGGCGACGAATTCGCCACGCTGTTCAAGGATTCGGGCATCACCAAGATCGTCACCATCGAAGCCTCGGGCATTGCGCCGGCGATCATGACCGGCCTGAACCTCGGCGTACCGGTGATTTTTGCGCGCAAGCATCAGTCCCTGACCCTGACCGAAAACCTGCTGTCGGCGACCGTTTACTCGTTCACCAAGCAGACCGAAAGCACCGTGGCGATCTCCCCGCGCCACCTGACCAGCAGCGACCGCGTGTTGATCATCGATGACTTTCTGGCCAACGGTAAGGCGTCGCAAGCGCTGATCTCGATCATCAAACAGGCCGGCGCTACGGTTGCTGGTTTGGGTATCGTGATCGAGAAATCGTTCCAGGGCGGCCGTGCGGAACTGGATGCGCAGGGTTATCGCGTTGAATCGTTGGCGCGCGTGCAGTCGCTGAAGGATGGCGTCGTAACCTTCATCGAATAAACCGCCACACCGCAAAACCAGTGTGGGAGCGGGCTTGCTCGCGAATGCGGTGTGTCAGACGACATCAACTTTGACTGACACACCGCATTCGCGAGCAAGCCCGCTCCCACATTTGGTCTCCGCTGGTCGTTACAAAGCGGTGGCTTTGAGGCCGGTGAGCAATAGCCGCTGAAACAAATCCTCTTTCAGCCCTTCCGGGTTGGTCAGCTGCATCCGTTCCAGGTGCTCGGGAAACGATGAAGGCTCCGGCGCATCCAGCGCTGCCTTGCCCAGTTCCAGAATCTCCGTGAGCTTGAACTTGCTCTTCAACCAGTTCAGCGCCCGCAACAGATCCTTCTCCTCAGCGGTGAAATCACAACCCAACGGATACTCCGGAAACAACTGCGGATGCCGCGCCTGGATGGCCTGCAAGCGCTGCGGACTGTTGTCGGCGAACCGTGGATCAATACGGAAATGCTTCGGCAACTTGCCGACTGCCTGAGCCTGCTCGATCAGCCCCAACTGGAAACGTGAATCGCTGATGTTCAGCAACGCCTCGATCACTGCCGCATCGGTCTTGCCCCGCAGATCGGCGATGCCGTACTCGGTGACCACGATGTCTCGCAGGTGCCGCGGGATTGTACAGTGGCCATACTCCCAGACGATGTTCGAACTGACCTCACCGCCCGACTCGCGCCAGCTGCGCAGGAGCAACACTGAACGCGCCCCTTCCAGCGCATGTCCTTGCGCAACGAAGTTGTATTGCCCACCGACACCGCTGAGTACTCGCCCGTCTTCGAGCTGATCGGCCACGCCTGCACCCAGCAGCGTCATGGTGAACACGGTGTTGATGAAGCGCGCATCGAGGCGCTGCAAGCGTTTGAGTTCTTCCTGACCGTAGAGCTCGTTGATGTAGCTGATGCGGGTCATGTTGAACTCGAGCCGCTTGCTGTGCGGCAGCTCGCGCAACCGCTCATAGAAACTGCGCGGCCCAAGGAAGAAACCGCCATGCACCGAGATGCCGTCAGTCTGCGCGGCTTCGTCCAGCGTGCCGGCATTGGCCTGTTGCTGGGTCGGCACATCGGGGTAGACCTTGCGCCGCACAATCCCGGCGTCGGCCAGCACCAGCAAACCGTTGACGAACATTTCGCTGCAACCGTAAAGGCCCTTGGCAAAGGGTTCGACGCCGCCTTCGCGGTCGATGAGTTGCGCCCACTGGCTGAGATTGACGTCCGCCAGCAACGCCTTGTATCCGTCATTGTCGGCCTGCCGCGCCAGCAACGCAGCGGTCAGGGCATCACCCATGGCACCGATGCCGATCTGCAGGGTGCCGCCGTCACGCACCAGCGTGCTGGCGTGCAGCCCGATGAAGTGATCCTGGAAACCCACCGGCATGTTCGGCGTGGAGAACAGCGTGGTGCTGTCCTTCTCGTCAATCAACAAGTCGAACGTGTCGATACCGATTTCGGCATCGCCGGGCATGTACGGCAAATCATTGTGCACCTGGCCCACCAGCAGGATCGTCTCCCCCGCCGCCCGACGCTTGGCGATCATGGGGAACAGGTCGAGGGTGATGTCCGGGTTGCAGCTCAGGCTCAGGCGGTCGGGGTGCTCGCTGTGGCTGGCCACCAATTGCGCCACCAGGTTCAATCCGGCGGCGTTGATGTCACGAGCGGCGTGGCTGTAATTGCTGCTGACGTAATCCTGCTGGGCCTGTGCGCTGTGGAGCAGGCTGCCGGGCTGCATGAAGAATTGCTGAACATGGATGTTGGATGGCAGGCTGTCGCGATGCAGGTCGGCCAGGAAATCCAGTTCCGGATAATCGCCAAACACCCGCTCGATGAAGGGTTCGAGGAAGCGCTTTTGCAAGCCGTCGCCCAAGGAAGGACGGCCCAGGCAAAGGGCGGTATAGATCGTCAGCTGCCGCTCGGGCAACTGCGCGACGCGTTGAAACAGAGCGTTGACGAAGTGGTTGGGTTTTCCCAGACCGAGGGGCAGGCCCATGTGGATATGCGCCGGCAACCGTGCCAAGACATCATCGACCGCTTGCTCGATAGAACACAGCTGCACCATTTGATCCTCCCTTACATTCCGTGAACCGAGGTTGGACCGAGCTTGCCGGGTCTTTGCTGCAATGAATAGCCTCGGGCGTAAATCGCAGGCACAAAAAAGCCGCTCGAAAGCGGCTTTTTGCTGAAGATGAAGGCTTATTTCAGGCCGGACATCTTCTGGATGGCGCCTTTAAGCTCGGCGTCTGCGCAATCGGCGCAGGTACCTTTTGGCGGCATCGAGTTGAGGCCGGAGATCGCCTTGGCGAGCAAACCGTCAACACCGCCTTCCTTCTTGGCGCGCTCGCCCCAAGCGGCGGCATCACCGATTTTCGGCGCGCCCAACAGGCCGGTGCCGTGGCAAGCGTTGCAGTGTTTGGCAATCACTTCGTCAGGAGTTTTGGCACCACCGCCGCCTGCAGCAGCAGCGACTTCCATCCCCTTGCACTCTTTACCCTGAACGCAAACCTGGCCGACTGGCTCAAGGCGTTTAGCAATATCGTCGTTGGTCGCAGCTTGTGCGCTGACTGCCCAAAGGGCCAATACGGTTGCTGGTACGGCCAGCATTTTCATAATTAGATTCACGCGTTCACCCTCAATGGTGGCTAGTCACGCCCACGGCCACGGTTCGCAGGCGGGCGCAAGTATAACGGTAAGCCCGCCACACTGAAACAACCCTAAAGTCGAAGGGGTCTTATGCGTGGCGGAAAAACAACTCGGGCACCTCCGCAATACTGGCGGGACGCCTCTTTTCTTAGAAATTCGCTGGAGTAGCTGCGCTGATTAGTCGCGCTGGCGCATCGAACGGATTACGGAAACGGTGCGGTTTAGTACTTTCAAAGTAGTAGCTGTCGCCGGCTTCGAGCACAAAAGTTTCAAGCCCCACCACCAGTTCAAGTCGACCTTCGAGCAAAATCCCGGTTTCCTCGCCCTCATGGGTGAGCATCTCGTCACCGGTGTCGGCGCCTGGCGGGTAGATTTCGTTGAGGAACGCGATGGCCCGGCTCGGATGAGCCCTGCCGACCAGCTTCATGGTCACTGCGCCATCGGAAATATCGATCAGCTCGTTGGCTTTGTAGACGATCTGAGTCGGTTTTTCCTGCAGGATCTCTTCGGAAAAGAACTCGACCATGGACATGGGAATCCCGCCCAGTACCTTCCTCAGCGAACTGATCGAGGGGCTGACGCTGTTCTTCTCGATCATCGAAATGGTGCTGTTGGTGACGCCCGCGCGTTTGGCGAGTTCACGCTGGGAAAGTCCTTTGAGCTTACGGATGGATTGCAGTCGTTCACCGACGTCCAATGCTGGAGCCTCCAGGGATTCAGGTTGTTGGAATATTGAGCGTTATCATGGCGACAGCGTTCAGTATTTACAACACTTGGACCTGAATCCTGTTCGGTGAAGCGACTTTCGGTCGGGGTGCTTTAACCTAAGCCCCGGAATAGAGCATTGGCACCCGGCGCAGGTTGCAGAAGATCTGGTAAGGAATCGTGCCCGCAGCCGCCGCCACGTCACTGGCGAGAATGTTTTTGCCCCACAACTCGACGGTCGAACCGAGGCCGGCTTGCGGCACATCGGTCAGGTCGATGCAGAGCATGTCCATCGACACCCGGCCAATCAACTGGCTGCGCTGCCCGGCGACCATCACGGGCGTACCGGTCGGTGCCTGACGTGGGTAGCCGTCGGCGTAACCCATGGCCACCACGCCCACGCGCATCGGTTTCTCGGTGATGAATGTGGCGCCGTAACCGATCGGCTCGCCGGCCGGCAGTTCACGCACGCAAATCACTTTCGATTCGAGGGTCATCACCGGTTGCAGGCGGGACGCCACGGCATTGGCTTCTTCAAACGGAGTAGCGCCGTAGAGCATGATGCCCGGGCGAACCCAATCACTCGGAATTTGCGGCCAACCGAGCACTGCCGGCGAGTTACGCAGGCTGACCTCAGCCGACAAGCCCTGGCGCGCAGCTTCGAACACCGCGACCTGCTCGGCACTGGCCTGACTGTGCAGCTCATCAGCCCGGGCGAAGTGACTCATCAGTACAATCTTCGCGACCTTGCCGCTGGCCAGCAGCCGTTGATAGCCCGCCTGATAATCCTTTGGATGCAAGCCCACCCGATGCATGCCCGAATCGAGTTTGAGCCAGACCGTGATCGGCTTGCTCAGTGCAGCGTTCTCGATGGCTTCGAGCTGCCACAGCGAATGCACCACGCACCAGAAGTCATGCTCGACGATCAGTGACAACTCATCGGCTTCGAAAAAACCTTCCAGCAACAACACCGGCGCACGAATGCCCGCGGCTCGCAGCTCCAACGCTTCTTCGATACAGGCCACGGCAAAACCGTCTGCCTCGGCTTCCAGCGCCTGGGCGCAACGCACCGCGCCATGACCGTAGGCATCGGCCTTGATCACCGCGAGGGCCTTGGCCCCCGTGACTTCACGGGCGATTTGGTAGTTGTGGCGCAGGGCTTGAAGGTCGATCAGGGCACGGGCAGGACGCATGGCGGCAGACTTCTAGGCGGTCATGGGAATAAAAACCGGCGCTGGCTGACGGCGTGAACCGCCAGTAGCACCGGGAGAGGGATCTTTCTGACGGGCTTATGGCAGAGCGGCGACAACCGACAGCTCAACCAGGATTTGCGGTTCGCACAACTTCGATTCAACGGTGGCACGGGCCGGTGCGACGCCTTTTGGCAGCCACTTGTCCCAGACCGCGTTCATGCCTTCAAAGTGTGCATCAATGTCTTTCAAGTAAATCGTCACCGACAGCAGACGGCTCTTGTCGGTCCCGGCCAGATCCAGCAAACGTTCGATGTTGGCAAGCGTTTCACGGGTCTGCTGTTCAATCCCGGCGTTCATATCGTCGCCGACCTGCCCTGCCAGATACACGGTACCGCTGTGGACTACGATCTGGCTCATGCGCTCATTGGTGAGCTGGCGCTGGATTGACATGTTTTGCAGACTCCTGAAGTTTTTTTCCATAACGGGAAATATCGAGGCCTTCGGCGCTGATTTGCGGCGTTTTCTTCGCCATCAGATCGGCCAGCAAGCGACCGGAACCGCACGCCATGGTCCAACCAAGCGTGCCGTGACCCGTGTTCAAAAACAGATTGCTGAACGGCGTAGCACCCACGATCGGCGTGCCGTCCGGCGTAGTCGGACGCAGACCGGTCCAGAAACTCGCCTGGGCCAGATCGCCGCCCTGAGGATAGAGGTCGTTGACGATCATCTCCAGGGTTTCACGCCGACGCGGGTTCAGCGACAGGTCAAAACCGGCTATTTCAGCCATGCCGCCGACGCGGATGCGGTTGTCGAAACGAGTGATCGCGACCTTGTAGGTCTCATCGAGGATAGTCGAAGTCGGGGCCATCGCCGGGTTAGTAATCGGCACGGTCAGGGAGTAACCCTTGAGCGGATACACCGGCGCCTTGATACCCAGCGGCTTGAGCAGTTGCGGCGAGTAGCTGCCCAGGGCCAGCACGTAGCGATCCGCGGTTTCCAGCTTGCCGTCGATCCAGACACCATTGATGCGGTCGCCGGCGTAGTCCAGGCGTTGAATGTCCTGGTCGAAGCGGAATTCCACACCGAGTTTGGTAGCCATTTCGACCAGGCGAGTGGTGAACATCTGGCAGTCGCCGGTCTGGTCGTTCGGCAGGCGCAGGGCACCGGCGAGAATGTTGGTGACGCTGGCCAGCGCCGGCTCAACGCGGGCAATGCCGGCGCGGTCGAGCAATTCGAACGGCACGCCGGACTCTTTCAGCACGGCGATGTCTTTCCAGGCGCCGTCGAGTTGAGCCTGGGTGCGGAACAGTTGGGTAGTACCGAGGCTGCGGCCTTCGTAGGCAATGCCGGTTTCGGCGCGCAATTCGTCGAGGCAGTCACGGCTGTACTCGGACAGGCGGACCATACGCTCTTTGTTCACCGCATAACGACTGGCGGTGCAGTTGCGCAGCATCTGCGCCATCCACAGGTACTGGTCGATGTCGGCGGTGGCCTTGATCGCCAGCGGTGCATGCCGCTGCAACAGCCACTTGATGGCTTTAAGCGGAACACCCGGCGCAGCCCACGGCGAGGCATAACCCGGCGACACCTGCCCGGCGTTGGCGAAACTGGTCTCCATGGCAGCGGCCGGCTGACGGTCCACGACCACCACTTCAAACCCGGCACGCGCCAGATAGTAAGCACTGGTGGTACCGATGACGCCGCTACCCAAGACCATAACGCGCATTTTCATATCCCTCATCGCGGCTTGCCGCTGACGTTCGTAGTTGTCGAGCATTGATGTGCGCAGTGTAAAAAAGATTAGGCAGTGCTTTTCACTATATAAGTGCCTATATTTGGCGAGAATTCTCGGCAAAAACGCTTTTCACGGAGGCGCATCCCCTATGCGTACCAACACTCAGACCAAACGTGAGCTGGACAAGATCGACCGCAACATCCTGCGGATCCTGCAAGCGGACGGACGCATCTCCTTCACCGAGCTGGGGGAAAAGGTCGGGCTCTCGACCACGCCGTGTACCGAGCGGGTCCGGCGGCTGGAGCGCGAAGGGATCATCATGGGCTACAACGCCCGGCTCAATCCGCAGCACCTCAAGGGTAGTCTTCTGGTGTTCGTCGAGATCAGCCTCGACTACAAATCCGGCGACACTTTCGAAGAGTTCCGACGCGCGGTCCTGAAGCTTCCCCACGTGCTGGAGTGCCATTTGGTGTCAGGGGATTTCGACTATCTGGTGAAGGCGCGGATTTCCGAGATGGCCTCGTACCGCAAGTTGCTGGGCGACATCCTGCTCAAGCTGCCGCATGTGCGCGAATCCAAGAGCTACATCGTGATGGAAGAGGTGAAAGAGAGTTTGTGCCTGCCGATTCCGGATTGAGTCTTTGTGGTGACTGGTCGGCCGCCTTCGCGAGCAAGCCCGCTCCCACAGTGATCTTCACTGGCCACAAATTCTGTGTCTTGCACAGATCCATGTGGGAGCGGCGGTGCGGCGATCCGACTTGCTCGCGAATGCAGGCGACTCGGTCTTCCCTTAGACCAGAACCTGCCGCGTCGAAGCCATGTACTCATGAATCTGCTTTTCAACCCGCGGATGAATCAGCTCCACCGGCCCCCGCCCATTCGGGCACGGTAAGGTCTTTGTGGTGCCGAACAGCCGACAGATCAGCGGCCGTTCGTCATACACGGTGCAGCCGTTGGGTCCGAGGTGAACGCAATTGAGTTCGTCCATCGCAGCATCCTGCTCGGCGCGGGTCTTGCGCGGCAGGCGGGACATTTCTTCCGGTGAGGTGGTTACCGGCCCACAGCAGTCATGGCAGCCGGGCACGCACTCGAACGAGGGAATCTGCTGCCGTAACGTGCGAATTTTCTGACTGTTGCAGCTCATCGAAGCGGTAACCAAAAGCGGAATAGAGCGCGATTCTGACGTAAAAGCCCTGATCCAGACAGCACCAACCGACCAGTGTTGCCGGTGTCCGAAGGTCCGGCTTATGCTCCGTCAAATTTTCTAAACACACGAATCAGGACCACGCACATGAATGCCGGTGCTCAGCAACCTGCCCCGAACCACCAGCACCCTGCTTCTTACTACGCCGCCAGCAGCCTTCCGCAGCCCGATCATCCAGTGCTCACAGACGACCTGGTGGCTGACGTGTGCGTGGTCGGTGGCGGGTTCTCCGGGTTGAACACGGCGCTCGAACTGGCCGAACGCGGTTTCAGCGTGGTCCTGCTCGAAGCGCACAAGATCGGCTGGGGCGCGAGCGGGCGCAATGGCGGGCAATTGATTCGGGGCGTCGGCCACGGCCTCGATCAGTTCGCCAACGTGATCGGTGCGGACGGCGTGCGTCAGATGAAACTCATGGGACTGGAAGCGGTGGAAATCGTCCGACAGCGCGTCGAGCGTTTTCAGATCCCTTGCGACTTGACCTGGGGTTATTGCGACCTCGCTAACAAGCCTCGCGACCTTGAAGGTTTTGCCGAAGACGCCGAAGAGCTGCGCAGCCTCGGTTACCGTTACGAAACCCGGCTGCTGCAAGCCAGCGAAATGCATTCCGTAGTCGGGTCCGACCGCTACGTCGGCGGATTGATCGACATGGGCTCGGGGCATCTGCACCCGCTGAACCTGGCACTGGGCGAAGCGGCCGCCGCCCAGCAGCTCGGGGTGAAGCTGTTCGAACAATCGGCAGTCACCCGCATCGATTATGGCCCCGAGGTCAAGGTCCATACCGCCCAGGGCTCGGTCCGCGCCAAGACGCTGGTGCTGGGCTGCAACGCCTACCTCAATGAACTCAATCCCGAACTCGGCGGCAAGGTGCTGCCCGCCGGCAGCTACATCATCGCCACCGAACCGTTGAGTGAAGCGCTGGCTCACTCACTGCTGCCGCAGAACATGGCAGTCTGCGATCAACGGGTGGCACTGGATTACTATCGGCTCTCGGCGGACCGACGCTTGCTGTTTGGCGGTGCCTGCCATTATTCAGGTCGCGACCCGAAGGACATCGCCGCGTACATGCGGCCGAAGATGCTGGAGGTTTTCCCGCAATTGGCCGGGGTGAAGATCGACTTTCAATGGGGTGGGATGATTGGCATTGGTGCTAATCGTCTGCCGCAGATCGGCCGGCTCAAGGATCAACCGAATGTGTATTACGCCCAGGCTTATTCCGGTCATGGCGTGAATGCCACGCACCTCGCGGGGAAGTTGTTGGCTGAGGCTATCAGTGGTCAGCAGGGTGGTGGGTTTGATCTGTTTGCCAAGGTGCCGCATATCACATTCCCTGGAGGTAAGCATTTGCGCTCGCCGTTGTTGGCGTTGGGGATGTTGTGGCATCGGCTTAAAGAGTTGGTCTGAACCTGATTAAGCGACATATCCGCCTTTGTAGCAGCTG